>CAXBLS010000165.1:0-6954 GCA_963976585.1 uncultured Kordiimonadaceae bacterium | reverse complement strand
TGATACTCCTGCCCCCATGGGTCTTTAGGGAGGGACTTGATATAACCTTCTGTACGAAAATTATTACCTTTTGGGGCAGATGATAAAATATCAATCCCCTGCTCCATACTTGGGTATTTCATTTGATCCATGCGATACATCTCAACGGCCTGAGATATAGTACGGATATCTGCCCTCGCTTTTTCCACCATCGCGCGGTCCTGATTGGGAAGTACGTTGATAACGACAACAGTGGTCAACAATCCCATGATTACAACAACAACCATCAGTTCGATCAATGAAAAGCCATCTTCGTCCTTAATGATTTTAATCCAGAGTTTCTGATATTTAGATAATATTGTATGTAGGCACATCTTATTTTCCATTTCTTTACATTAAAACAAGGCTATTGAGACGCATGATCGGCAGCATGATCGACATGACAATCAATCCCACCATCACCCCCATCACAATCACAATTATCGGCTCAAGAAGGCTCAGCGCTTTCTGACTGATACCGTCAAATTCACTTTCCAGATAATCAGCTATTTTCAACAGTAAAAAGGCTAATCTGCCGCTTTTTTCACCCATCGAACACATGTAGACGAGCAGTGGGGAGAACACCTCGGTCCGCTTCATCGCCTTTGATAAAGAATGCCCCTCTCGAACATCAAGATAGACTTTATCGATAGCATCTCGAATTACTTCGTTTGATACTGTTTCCTTTGCGGCGCGAATACTTTCCAGAACTGGACTGCCTCCTTCAATAAGTGTGCCCATGGTTCTGGCGAATCTAGCACTTGATACAGATGTAATCAGGCGGCCGAAAAACGGGATTTTCATCAATAAACCATGAATTTTTAATCGAAACGACTTTCGCTTGCTGAAGACCCTATGAGTCCCAATCAATAAGAATATCAGAATCATTAATATGAGCCCATAATCCACAAACAGTTCAGATATAGCCATCACTGCACGAGTTAGGCCGGGCAGCTCCGCCCCCATATCTTCAAATTGCGAGACCACCTTTGGCACAACAAAGGTCATAAGAATTACAAGAACAGAGGTCGCTACCACGCAAAGTACAATTGGATAGATCATTGCAGTGCTGACTTTATTCTTGATCTCTTCACTCTTTTCGCTGTAATCGGCAATACGTTCCATGATCGCTCCCAGATCACCCGAAGCTTCCCCTGCTGCAATCATCGAACGGTAAAGAGCCGGAAAACTCGAACTTTCGCTTTTCATCGCTTCAGACAATTTTTTACCTTCCGAAACGAGCGCTCGAATTTTTGTCAGTACATTCCTGATCACTGGTTTTTCACTCTGTGAGGCCAGAGCGTGCAATGCTTCTTCAATCGGCGTTCCAGCGCTAAACATGGTTGCTAACTGGCGAGTGATCAACGTCAGATCTTTTGATTTTATTGATTTCTGCCATGAAAAGGAATGCTTACCAAATGCAAGAACCGTTTTATCTTTTCCATATTTAATGTTGACTGGAAATAATGAGTTTGAGAGTAATTTCTGCCGCGCATCACGCAAACTGTCGGCGGCAATTACCCCCTTCTTTGTTTGTCCTGCGCCGTCCAACAGTCGTCACACCACAAAGAATCAGTTCCCGGCCATTGTCAGCTAGGGTTGAGTGCCCCTTGAATGCAACCTCTGCCATTGCCTGCTCGCTCGCGCCTTCCTGGATCATCGCTCTCAATTCGTCGGTAATTGTAACAAGCTCATAGAGTGCCGTTCGGCCACGATAGCCGGTATTTTGACAGTCAACACAACCAACCGGCCGGCAAGCCATCGTTGCGTCTTGCGCGTCGACATTCAATTGAGTTAAGAACGCTGGCGTGGCCTCAATCTCTGTTTTACAGTTACTGCAGAGCTTACGGACCAAACGTTGGGCTAGAATTGCATTAATTGATGACGCAAGTAAATATCGTTCCACGCCCATGTCAACGAGGCGCGTCACAGCGGAAACAGCACTGTTGGTATGGACGGTCGAAAGAACCAAATGTCCCGTTAAACTCGCCTGTACAGCCATCTCGGCGGTTTCCATATCGCGTATTTCACCTACCATGACCACATCAGGGTCTTGACGTAAAATAGAGCGCAGACCGCTGGCAAAAGTCATACCTACTTTTGCATTTACCTGAGTTTGGCTAATGCCCGGTAACGCGTATTCTACCGGATCCTCCACAGTCATAATATTTCGTGTCTGATCGTTAAGATAGCTAAGCGCAGCATACAGGGTCGTTGTTTTCCCAGAGCCGGTAGGACCTGTGACCAGAATGATGCCATTGGGCTCTGAAAGACGCCCTTTTAATCTTTTTAATGTTGTTCCTCCCATCCCTAACTCGGCCAATTCTATTTTCGCGCTATCAGTGTCAAGCAAGCGCATAACCACTCTTTCACCGTAACGAATAGGGAGTGTCGACACACGGACATCAAAAGCTTTACCGCCTAATGTAAGTGATAGTCTGCCATCTTGGGGCACTCTCTTCTCAGCGATGTCGAGGCGGGCCATAACTTTGATACGTGAAACTAGGTATGGGGCTAGTTTCGGCGAGAGTGAAGCAAGTTCGGTCAGCACCCCATCAATTCTGAGCCTGGCTTTTATGCTGTCTTCGAATGGCTCGAGGTGGATATCGGAAGCACCCGCGCGCACAGACTCGCTAAGAAGGGAATTAAGAAGACGTATTACTGGTGCGTCATCATCGTCGCCAAGTAAATCTGCAGACTTCTCTACACCTTCAAGGATGCTATCTAGGTCTTCTTCTTTTTCGTCTAGAGAGCTATCAATATCATCCTGGAAACTCCGATTTGCATAAACAGTCGACAACAGTTCACCATATTCCTTCGTGGTAAAATTTTTAATCTCGTCGATGGAACTGAATACGCGTAGTACTTCAGTGATCATTTCCCGATTTGCATCTGGCCCCATACAAAGAGTATAGCCATTCTCATCTTCCCCAATTAAAATACTATTTGTTTTAGCGAAACTGTATGGCAGCATATGCGGATCACGGTACTTTTCGTGTTGATTTTTTTCTTGTTTTCCCATTGTCATCACTCGTTTTTCACTGGTTTTGCGTCAATGACATTTTGCAGCATGTCGTCTATAGAAAGGTCCGAACCGGAAATGCGCTGTCGTTCGCGCATAAAGTCGAATTTATTACTGGTAACCCGCTCCATATCGGCTTCATTTCGTACTATTGTAGGTCTAATGAAAATCATCAGATTGGTGTTTTCGCGTGTTTTTCCTTCGCTTCTAAACGCACGTCCAAGAAACGGTATATCTCCGAGCAGTGGTACTTTGTCGACACTAATGCGTTCATTTTGCTGGATAAGACCGCCGAGCACCACAATCTCACCATCAGCCACCCTTACAGTTGTTTGAATTTCTCTTTTATTTGTAATAAGTTCTGTAGAGGTTAAACTAACAGGACCAGAAATGGATGACACCTCTTGCCTGATATCCAGCCTTATTTCACTATTGTCATTTATTTGTGGTTTTATCTCGAGCTGAATACCGACACTTTCGCGTTCTATGGTTCTAAAAGGATTACTGTTTGCACTACCAAGACTTTCGCCAGTGGTGATTGGAATTTCCTGACCTGCCAGAAATGTCGCAGATTCGTTATTAAGCGCCATCACAGACGGCGTCGAAAGAATATTGCTGTCCGTATCTGTGGCCAGTGCATTTAAGATAACACCAAAGACACCACCGTCCGAAGTCCGACCTGCTGCACCAATTGAAAATCCGTTAAGACCCAGAAAGCTATCGACCGCCGCTGCTTTCAATATATCTGACGCACTTGTGCCTGATGAACTATCGCTATCATCAACAACAATAGCACCCGTAGCAGCCAATATGTTCGGTGCAGAGTTCGAATAATTGGCGACGGTAAAGGGTATATTACTACTATCACCACCAGCCAAAATATATTGAAGACCGAGTTCCTTGGAAGCATTTTCGGACACCTCGACAACAATCGCCTCGACGAGCACCTGATCTTGCGGGACGTCCAAGTTTGCAATCACATCGGCAAGCCTCTGTTGCATTTCCGGCTCGGCGTTTATCACGAGAGAATTTGTACCCTGAAACTCAGCGATCGTAACTTCATTGCTTAAGTTTTGAAGACCACCATCGTTAATATCTCCCTCAATTGCATCCACAAGCTGTTGCAGAACAGGAAGCATTTTATCAGTGGTCGCATATTTCAATCGGATTATCCGCATATCACCGCGGCTGGCATTGTTTTTATCGATCTCTGCAAGTATCGGTAAATATTGGTCCAAAACTTCAGGCATCCCTTTTAGGATAAGGGAATTACTCCCTCTGAGGGGGATCGTTTGCAATAACGCCATTGTATTTCCATCAAACCCGGACCCGGCTGTGAGTTGCTCTGTGACCTCGGCCATTTCTCCCGGTGAAGTGTGCAGCAAATTGAGCGTCCGGATCACCGTTTGATCAGCATCCAGAGAAGCAATAATCTGCGAAATTCGGATTAAATTATCAGCATGGTCCGTGACCACGACCATAGGCAGGCCAGCCCTTGCGAAACTACTACCTGTCCTTGCCACATAAGGCTTTATGGCGGCGGAAATCGTCATCGGATCTGTGTGTTTTATTTTAAAGACACGTGTAACCAGTGCATCTCCGTTTAAAATTTTATCCACCGGGCTAGCGTCACCCAAGGCAAGCTCACTTTTTGTTATTTTATATGCACCGCTTGAGGTAGGAACCGCTGCCATTCCATTCACTTTAAGAACGGAGAGTAAGGTCTCAAACAAGAGTTCACCTGAGATCGGCTCCGACGATATCAAATTGACCTTTCCGTTTACTTGTGGATCAATGATAAAAGTCTGACGTGTTTCAAGTGCCACATCCTCTATAAAGGAACGCAAATCTGCATCACGATAGTTGAGCGTTGTCCCACCCTGTTGGGCAATCGCCGCTGTCGCGAATAAGAAAAAATATAATATTATCTGATATTTCAAAATTATGATCCTAATGAAGATTGGGACAAAGAAAGAGCCAGCGGTTCGCCACTACGTTCAAATTGAATATCAAGGGAACCAAAGCCAGCTCCCTCCGATATTTCCTTAACCCGTTCCCATGAATGTAGGCGATTGCCGTTTACCGAATTTATGATGTCACCTTTTTGAAGACCGACCAGCGAAAGCAGCGATAAATCAGCATTCACACCGACAGTAAATCCTTCAATATTTTTTCCTTGACGATATGGAGTGAGATCCATGGCACTCACGAAATCGGCAATTTGTTCTTTGTTGGTGCCTTGATGATTATTTGCCGGCATAACTTCCGGAATGTCACTTTGTTTTTTTGCAAGAAATCCCACCCTGTCTTTTGGTAGGTAAATAGTTTCTAGTCGTCCATTTCGCCTAAATTCTATCCTATTGGCAAATATCGCGGTCAGTTTTGCACCACTCGCAATTTCATCACCAACCTGTGCCAATTTCTGGATACCACCCTGAGATTTTAAAATGACTGTACCACTGCCATTGTTCTTCGCCCGCAATCCAAAGATTTGAATATCAAGCGTGCTTTGTGGAACGTTGTTAACTTGTGAAACTGTTTCAGAAACTGTTACACCGTAAAAAGGATCAACGGTTTTCAAATAACTATATTGATGCTCATCAGACTGTCCGTTTTTAAAAATTGTGGATGGAACTACTGTCGTTGATAAATCTCTTTTTTCTCCAGAACTTACTAGTGAGAGAAACGTATCAGAACAGAGGATTGCAAGTAAAATTACTGCAAATATTTCGAAACCGGTTAAAGTGAAGCGGAAAAATAATGGTAATTGGGCATCCTGTACCGAATTTCCGTCTTCCAGTATATTTTCCGCCATTCTGGCACCTCTATTGCGATTAACTAATCAACTGATTCTATCTCTACTCCTACATTTTTAACGAATATTTGTTATGGTAATATTTCACAATTGCTACAGTATTGTGTCAATAAGAACCAAAAAAAGCCCGGCAGGAAACCGGGCTTAATAGTTTGGATATATTAGATATTATAGTTTAGAAAGAGTAGTTGACACCCAAAGTAAACGTGCGGCCAATCTCAAAAGATTCTGCGATTTCAGTGCCTTGCTTACGAAGCGCTTTTTCATTGAGAAGGTTTTGCGCTTTAAATGTCAGCGTTACTGGCCGCTCGCCCCAAATGTTGACGTCGCGACTGTAGAGAAAATTGACTTGAAGCGGAATATCTTCAATCAGATCCGGTCTCGTAGACGTACCCAGACGGTAGATGCGATCACCTTGATAATTTACTATAAGGTTTAGCTTTTCACCGATATCCAGATTTTCGAAACCAACCTGAAGATTGGCCAGATAATCCGACTGTCCTTGAAGACGACCAACCAGATTGGTGACCCGATCAAAATTTTCCGCACTTCTCACCACTTCTGAATCTATGTAAGAACCGTTTGCCTTAACAAAAAACTCCCTCGCTCCAACGGTCCCGATCACTTTTTCAAGTTCAAGTTCGAAGCCTTTCAATTTCGCCTTTTCAGCATTGGCGATCGTGTCCGCTTCCCCGTCACCGCGGGCAAAGATTGACTGTTCAATTGGATTGTCGATCTCTTTATAGAAAGCTCCAATTGTCAAACTTTCACCTGTACCCAAATACCATTCAAAGCGAGCATCAAAACTTCTAATATTTGCTGGCTTTAAGTTTTCGTTCCCACGCTCCGTACGTCCGTCTTCACGAACGAAAAAGACAGGAGCAAGTTCGCGGCTATCAGGCCGATTGACCGTTTCAGAATAAGCAAGTCGAACTTGCATATTCTCAATAAATTCCCAAGTCACTGTCGCAGACGGCAACCATTTTTCCAGATCTTGGCGGATGGTAATATCTTCTAAAGTGGTTCGGTCAGTAGACATCACGGTTTGTAGACTATCTTCGTAACGCATTCCTGCCGATACACGTACTTGGTCGTTTAC
>CAXBLS010000164.1:0-6966 GCA_963976585.1 uncultured Kordiimonadaceae bacterium | reverse complement strand
GCCTGACCGCGACCACTGAAAATTTCACGACAAATGAACTGCGCGACTTAAGTGAACGTGCGACGGACTGGCTAGGCAACAAATTTACTGACGGTACGCTTGAAGCATCCGGCCCGGTGATGATGTTTACCTATATTACCAAACGAAACACTGAAAGCATGCTGCTTGGTACCACCATGGCACTGGTTCTGATTTCCCTCTGCCTGCTGGTTGCGCTGAGAAGCTTTAAGCTTGGCGCTATGAGCCTTATACCAAACCTCACCCCTATGGTCATGACGTTTGGTGTTTGGGCGATCTTTGTCGGTCAAATGGATCTGGCTGCAACAATTGTCGCCGCGACCAGCCTTGGTATTGTGGTTGATGCGACAGTACATTTCTTAAGCAAATATCAGCGAGCGCAACGTGAGAAAGGCCTTGATGCCGAAGATTCTATTCGTTATGCTTTTTCAAATGTCGGGATCGCGTTAATTGCAACATCCATGATACTTGTCGCCGGTTTCCTCGTCCTTAACTGGTCTAGTTTCCGCCTGAACGCAAGCATGGGTCAAATGACCGCCATCGCCATTACAGCGGCGATGCTAGCTGACTTCTTGCTTCTTCCGGCACTGCTTCTTACAATTGATAAACGTAAAAAATCTAAACAATCTGGTGATGCCGTCTCGCATCAACCAGCGGAGTAATTAAAATGAAAAACCTGAATAAAACGGCAAAATTTCTAATCGGTGCTGCTGCAGCAACCTTGTTAACGGCCACAACAGTAATGGCACAATCCCCGGAAGATAAGGGAATGGAAATCGCCATCGCCGCCGATAAGGCCGATACCGGCTGGGGCGATAGCACCGTTAGCATGAGGATGATTATGACCAATGCAAATGGTCAAACCACAACCCGTGATATCCGCCTTAGAAACCTTGAGGTAATCGGTGATGGGCTTGGTGATAAAAGCCTTTCTATCTTTGACACGCCACGCGATGTTAAAGGCACTGCGTTTCTTTCGCACACAAAAGTACTCGAAGCCGACGATCAATGGTTGCTTTTACCAGCGCTTGGCCGTGTAAAACGCATTTCATCAGCCAATAAATCAGGTCCATTCATGGGCAGCGAATTTGCCTTTGAGGATATCCTAAGTCCGGAAATTCCGAAATACACATACAAGTATCTTCGCGATGAGGCCTGTGCAGAAGTTGAATGTTTTGTGATGGAACGTGTCCCTACATACGAAAACTCCGGCTACACAAAACAAGTGGTTTGGGTTGATAAAGAAGCTCACCGTTACATGAAGATTGATTTCTACGACCGTAAAGATAGCCACCTTAAAACGCTGACCTTCAGAGATTACAAACAATATCTTGATAAATACTGGCGCGCTGGCAGGTTTGAAATGGTAAATCACCAAAGTGGCAAAAACACTGTCCTTGAATATGATAATTATGAATTTGCCACCGGTCTAACGGATGGTGACTTTACATCTAATCGATTGAAAACCATCAGATGATTAATAAGAAACTGTTCCTATCACTACTAACTTTGCCGTTAGTGGTGATAAGCACACCTTTGAAATCGCAGGCCGGCGAATGGGACATTACCACCGAAGTAACTGCTGAAGCACGCTTATTTCCCTATGCGCCAGCATTTCCGGGGCAAAAAGAAATGACCGTTTCGCCGTCCTTCAGTGCAGAGACAGAAGTCGTCTATGAGTTCAATGACTTTGCTGACCGCCTCACGTTTAAGCCATTTGTGCGCGTTGATGCCCATGATGATAACCGTACCCATTTTGACATTCGTCAGGCGAGCTGGTGGCATTTGGGCGAAGGTTGGGATTTCAAAGCCGGTTTAGATTTTGTCTATTGGGGCGTGACCGAAAGCCGCCATTTGGTCAACATCATCAATCAGGATGATGCGCTTGAGGACCTGGACGGTGAAGATAAGCTTGGTCAACCGATGATCAACCTGAATATCGAAAGGGATTACGGAACCTTCAGTTTCTTTGCCCTACCCGGATTTCGTGAACGTGAGTACCTACAGTTTAACCGCCGCTTGGCGGGTCCTGTTCGCGTTGATGGTGATCTTGCCACCTTTGAAGCAGGTAGTGGAAACGCAGCCCGCTGGCAACATTATTTTGGTAACTGGGAAGTGGGCGTTTCTCATTTTCACGGTACCAGCCGTGAAGCACGCCTGAACCCGTTTATGAACGGCGAAGAAATGGTGTTTGCTCCTCACTATGATCAAATCGATCAAACCGCCGTTGACGTTCAATATACAACTGGCGCCACACTCTGGAAATTTGAAGCCATGGCCCGCAGCGGGCAAGGTGAGAGATTTGCCGCCTTTGTGGGTGGTTTTGAGCATACTTTTTATACAGTTATTGATGGTCGGGCCGATATAGGGCTTTTGGTAGAATATCTTTATGACGGGCGCGATCCGTTACTTGCACCGTTCACCATTTCGGACAATGATATATTCGTCGGCGCACGTTTTGCATTAAATGATACCCAGGATACCAGCTTTCTTGCTGGTGGTACCATTGACCACGAAAATGGTTCAAGCTTTGCCCTGCTTGAAGCACAAACTCGCCTCGGCAGCGATTGGACCATAGAGCTGGAAGGCAGGTTCTTTATCAACGTCGATCAGAATGACCCCACCCATTTTTTTGCACAAGATGATTTCATTAACCTGAAAATTGCACGGTTCTTTTAAATAGATAAAACAACTAAACTTGACCGTCCGCTCTTAACCAAAAGTTGCCCCTCAGTGGAGCAATAGGTGATGAAAATGATATTATGATGAGTGACTGCTGGCACAAAGTGCCATTCAAATGGGAGAATTCACTCTATGACGATTGATACGAGAATTGACACATAACAAAAAAAATCACTGAAAAAAGCTAACGGTCAAGAACACGTTTATCGACGTGGTGAAATATGCTGCTTCCAACAGTTCGTCCATCCAGTACGAACGTTATCCTCACTGATATTATTAGTTAATTTTTGAATAGTCACGGAATTGTGTTTACTTGTTTCTTTGTAATTTCATCTCTTTAGCGCATAAAGTAAGCTGTGAGGGTTGCAATTTACGTCGAATAGCCTTTGGTGATGGCGTTTTATAGAATATGTAATTTGAGGAAAAATTATGAAATATTCAACTCTATTAATTTCAATAACCGTTTTTTTAACCGTAACACATTCGTTGGTTATAGCGGATGAAGCAAAAAGCGAAGCGTTAGCTAAAGCGCTTGCGGACTACCAAACAACGGGTGTCATAAAAAAGTGTGTGCGAATGAGTGATATTCGTAACACCAAAGTAATCGACGATCAAAATATCCTTTTTGAGCTAAGGCGTGGTAAAGCTTACTTGAATAAATTACCAAATCGTTGCCCACGATTGGCCACTGAAAACAGGTTCTCTTATAAAGTCACCGTTGGTCAGCTATGTAGCGTTGATACCATCACTGTTTTATTTTCACCGCCAGGTGTATCTGGACCTACTTGTGGTCTCGGTAATTTTGAGGTCTATGAGAAAATAGGGTCACAAGAAAAAAGTTGATAATCTCGGTCAACTTTGATTTGGAATTTAGAAGCAATACTTGTTCACTTTATTAATCTGTCACAGAAAATTGAATAATGTTTAAATGCACATAATCTAATTATTCGTATCATCTGCGTATATTTTTTTAATTCACTTTTAAACTTTAAGGATTGGAGAATTGGAATGGGATTTAAATTATCTATAATTTTGGTTCATTTAATGGCATTTTTTGTTCTATCTCAACATGTTTATGCGCAGGCGAGCAATATTGAGTCTTGGAAATTAGATTTTCCAAAAACAGACTTCAGGAAATTTAGTATAAATCTAGATGAAATAATGGACGGAGGCCCCAATCGGGGAGAAATTCCATCGGTAGATAACCCTAAATTTGTTAATGCATCTGATGCAAAAAATATCGGACGCAACGAACCAGTTATCACGGTAGAGATTAATGATGATGCGAGGGCATATCCGATCCGTATTCTGATTTTTCACGAAGTCGTTAACGATGTCGTTGGAGGAGTGCCGGTAACGGTAACTTATTGTCCTTTATGCAACGCATCCCTAGCGTTTAAAAGAACATTTTCTGGTAAGGTATTAGAGTTTGAAGCGACAGGAAAATTACGCAAATCCGATTTGGTTATGTATGACCGTGAAACAGAAAGTTGGTGGCAGCAATTTACAGGGGAAGCAATTATTGGATTTTATAGTGGTGAAAAGTTAGAACCTGTACCATCCCGTATCGAATCTTTTAAAATTTTTAAAGAACGGCATCCAAAAGGTATTATTCAAGTACCAAAAAATCCTAAATTTAGACACTATGGCGACAATCCATATTTGGAGTACGATTCAAGAAGGCAGCCCCCACTTTTTGATGGAACTATAAGCAATGTCATACCGCCGCTTGCCCGCGTAGTTGCCGTTGGAGGTCACGCTTGGCCATTAAAGCTGTTGAAGGATAAAAAACGAATTAAAGTGAATGATTTAGTTTTAGAATGGGTGCCCGGTCAGAACTCTTCGTTAAGCAAAAAGAAAATCAAACGAGGGAGAGATATTGGAAATGTCACTGTAATGAGAAATAATCGTGACATTACTTATCATGTGCCTTTTGCCTTTGCTTTTCTAGCATTTAACCCGGAAGGGGTAATCCACACCGAGAACTAGAGTTATATTACCACCCAAACCATATTCAAGGGATCGACTATGTTGCTATTTGAGGAATATTCAAATGCAGGAGGCATTAACAACCGTTACTAACCGTCCTCTGACTAGCTTGACAGAATGTTAACTTAATGCTTATCTTATACTGTGTGATTAAATCCTAGAAATAGACCATATTGGCTGGAGAATTTATGACTAACGAGTCAGAGGAAAAAGAAACAATTCTTCAAGCATTTATTGAATGCAAGTCATCACTTATCAGATATATAAGGAGATATGTCGGAAAAAGGGATGATTCTGAAGACATAATGCAGGAAGCATTTTTAAGAACCTACCATGCGAACGAAAAAAATAATATTCAATTCCCAAAAACATATATGTTCAAAACCGCCAAAAACCTTGCTGTGCGGGAAAAAACAAAAATGGCTGCACGTTTAACGGACTATATAGAGGATTATAGCGGCCCAACGTTCTCTACTAATGAAAGTTCTGCATTTGATGCACTGGATAAAAAGCAAAATAGGGAACTTTTAATATCTGCGTTCAATGCGTTACCGCCTCAATGCAGAAGAGTAACAGTATTGCGTCTGGTACATGGTATGCCATTAAAAGATATTGCGCAGGAGTTGGGAATTACATTGAGTACAACAGAAAAACACATTGCGAAAGGCTTGGAACGTTGCGAAACCTACGTCCGTCTTCATAGCGGTAATGCACATACGGAATGTGATACTGCCACTTGTGACAAGCGTGCTTTAGGAGTTTCCGGCATTGACTGAGTTCGTTGATTTTCCAAATGAGAAGGCAATAATTATCAAAGAAGCCTGTGCTTGGCTTGCGCTAATGGATAGCAGAAATCTATCAGATATTGAAAAAGCTAAACTAAACAAATGGGTTCGGGCAAATGAACTTCATAAAGTTGAATTAGAACGGTTGGCGACGATCTGGGACAATATAGAGGCCGCAGATATCGATATTGCCGCAGTTGATCAGAGCGTCGAAATTCATAAATCTACAACTGAAAAACGATTTGAAAATTCTAAAAACTCAAACAAGAGCAGATCTCGGCTACTTATTTCAATAGCAGCAAGCCTATTCCTTTGTATCTCTGTGGGAATAGGTCTACATTTTCACAATATTGCTCAATTCAAATCTACAAATGGAAAATACACAACCGATATTGGTGGTCAACAAACAGTTCTATTGGCTGACGGATCTAAAATAAGATTAAACACCGATACATTAGTTGAGGTGAATTATCATGACGGGCAAAGAAATATTCATCTTTATAAAGGCGAAGCACACTTTGATGTTGCGTCAGACCCTGAACGACCCTTTATTGTAAAGGCCCGCAAGGGAGATGTTCTGGCTCTTGGGACAATTTTCTCCGTTCGTGTCAAAAATGACCGTGTGAATGTTATTGTTGAGGAAGGTAAAGTTCGCATTAGAGCGAATGAAAACTTTGACCGACCTATAAGCGACCCACTAGCAATCACCGACGAAGCAATCGAAGACAACGAAATAAATACCACGATTGTCGCCAGTGCTGGAAAAAATGTCATCTTTGGGGAACAAGAAATAGAATCAATCATACAAGAAGAAAAAGAGGAGATAGAGAGAAAATTCTCCTGGCGTCAAGGTATGCTTGCTTTTGACGACGAACCATTATCCGATGTTATAGAAGAAGTATCACGTTATACCTCTAGCAAAATAATCATTGGCGATCCAAACATTCGTACCCTCAGAGTGGGTGGATATTATCCTATCGGTAAAATACATGCGATATTTGATGCCCTAGAACTTAATCTTGGACTTCATGTTAAAAAAGTGGATGAGAGAACCTACTATATCACATATAATGAATCGTAGCTTTTCCCTCGTTCGTATATGTAATAACTTTTAAAATGAATGAGCTGGGCTACAAAAAAGCTTATTTTTAAGTACTTAATCGAGGATCTCAATATGCCGCACTGTCTATATTTGAAAATTATGCCTCACTCGGGTAGCGGATTTTACGTTGCAAACGTTCTTTATATGCAAGACCGTTCATTATCTTGTTTGCATAATAACTCAAAACACACTCAACACTGGATAAAAATGGTTGAAATGGCGGAGGATAGAGTTTGATCAAGAGACCGATCATCTGCACGTTTTTTATCTTGTCAATTTTATGGCAAGGGTGTGCATGGGGTGATACGGGTGGTGGTGCGGCAGGACTAATTCAATTTGATGTACCAGGTCAATCAGCTGACGATGGTTTGCGTGAGTTTGCAAAACAAG
>CAXBLS010000163.1:0-6982 GCA_963976585.1 uncultured Kordiimonadaceae bacterium | reverse complement strand
CTTGGCCATTGCCACCCCAAACTGGTTGAAGCGCTCAAAGAGCAATCAACGAAACTTTGGCATACATCGAACATCTATCAAATTCCCGGACAGGAAAAGCTCGCAGACAGGCTTCGTCATCTGACCTTTGCCGATAGTATGTTTTTCACCAACTCCGGTGCGGAAGCCGTAGAATGCGCTATTAAAATGTCCCGCCGCTATCATGATGCAAATGGGCATCCTGAAAAATTTCGCGTTATTACTTTTGAAGGCAGTTTTCACGGTAGAACACTCTCAACCATCGCCGCTGGTGGCTCGGAAAAACTAACCAAAGGCTTTGGCCCCAAGGTGGACGGTTTTGATGTTCTTCCATTTTTCCGCGATATGAAAAAAGTTGAAGAACATATAACGCCTGAAACGGCTGCGATTATGATTGAGCCTATCCAGGGCGAAGGTGGCATTCGCCCGGTCTCAACGGAAAACCTCATTATCCTACGTGAACTGGCCGATAAGCATGGTATATTGCTCATATATGATGAAATTCAATGTGGTGTTGGCCGCACGGGCAAGCTTTTTTGCCATGAACATGCCGGTATTACGCCAGATATTATGCCAATTGCAAAAGGAATTGGTGGTGGCTTCCCCCTTGGGGCCTGCCTTGCTACGGCATCTGTGGCAAAGCACATGACTGCGGGCACACACGGTTCCACTTATGGTGGTAATCCGCTTGCTATGACGATGGGCAACGCCGTGCTTGATGTATTAGAGGAAGAAAATATCTTAGGCAATGTTCTAAAAATGTCTGATCGCCTGAGAATTGAGCTGATGAAGCTTCGCAAAAAATACCCAGAAATAATAGATACGGTGCGCGGTCTTGGTCTTATGATGGGGCTCAAACTCCATATTGAACCGAGAGAATTTGTAATGCAGGCATTTGAAAATAAGTTGCTGGTCGTCGGAGCGAGTGAGAATACCGTTCGCATACTCCCTCCTCTCAATATAACATCGGCCGATATAGATGAAGCGGTCGCCAAAATTGATAAGACATGCCTAACTCTACTTAAAAAGATGTGAGCACTATGGGGTAAAAAATGACAAATTATAATTTAAAAAAAAATCATAGACATTTCCTCGACCTTTCATCACTTTCAAGTGAGGATGTCCGCGACATCATTGAAAAAGCAAAGATCATTAAGAAGTCAGCCAAAGAGCAAAATGAAAGCAAAGGTTTCGTTCATCCAGATGCCCCGCTCAAGGATCAGGCTCTCGCTATGATTTTCGAAAAACCGAGCACGCGAACCCGCGTTTCCTTTGAAATGGCTATGCATCAACTTGGCGGTAAAGCCGTGGTGTTACAAGAACATGATATGCAGTTGGGCCGCGGTGAGACTGTTTCGGACACAGCAAAGGTACTTTCCGGCTTTGTTGATGCTATTATGCTTCGTGCCAACAGTCATGAAGCCCTTCTGGAAATGGCAGAAACATCAAGGGTACCAATCATAAATGCGCTTACGGATTTTTCACACCCTTGCCAAATAATGGCTGATATCCTGACATTTGAAGAGCATTCAGGGCCCATAACCGGCAAGAAAATCGCTTGGTCCGGTGACGGCAATAATGTGGCGATTTCCTGGATACATGCAGCGGTGTTATTTAACTGTGAACTCGCCCTCGCCTGCCCGAAAAACTATGCACCGCTAGAGCAGGTTGTTGGCTGGGCAAGAAACAATGGTGGCAACATAACCATTACAGAAAACCCCATTGAAGCCGTGAATGACGCTGATTGTGTCATCACAGATACTTTTATTTCTATGGGTGATGAAGATGCGACAAAACGCCTCAGTGATCTATCCCCATATATGGTTGATGGAAATCTTATGGGGCACGCGAAATCATCGGCCCTCTTTATGCACTGTCTTCCCGCCCACCGCGGTGAGGAAGTAACCGCAGATGTTATTGACGGGCCACAATCGGTGATCTGGGACGAAGCTGAAAACAGGCTTCACATTCAAAAAGCAATATTATTATGGTGCTTCGGTAAATAAAAATGAATAAAAAGTCATACCCGCTTCTGGAAGATATCTGCCTGCCGTTTCAAATTGAAGGACAGGATATTAAGGGACGTATTGTCCGCCTTGGCCGCTCTGTGGATGATATATTATCAAGACATAATTATCCTGATCACGTCAGCAAGCTGATGGGAGAGGTTTTGGCCTTCACCGCGCTGATTGGCTCATTGATGAAATATGACGGCATCCTCACAACGCAGATAAAGGGCGACGGACCATTTCGGGTCCTGGTCAGTGATTTTCATAAAGTGAATGAAAATATGACCGGCAATATCCGGGGTTACGCGTCATTTGACGATGTGATGAAAGAAGATGATAGCCTTGAAGACATGTTCGGTGAAAATGGCTATCTGACAATTACTATTGACCAGGGTAAGTTTATGGAACGCTATCAGGGTATGGTGAAACTCGAAGGCGATACCATAACCGACGCTGCGGAAGAGTATTTCAGAAGTTCAGAACAGCTTCCCACCAAAGTGATGCTCAGCTGCGACAAGGATGAAAACGGCCGTTGGCAAGCCGGTGCTATCATGATCCAGCATTACGCCCGCAGTGCAGTGGACGAACATAGCCGTGATAAAACCACGACAGAAGACCACTGGAACACCGCTTCCATCCTGCTTGGTAGCCTTAAACCTTCTGAACTACTGGATAAAAACCTAAGCCTTCAAAATCTTTTGATCCGCCTTTATCATGAAGCCGGTGTACGAATTTTTGACCACACCGATGTGGCCGCAGGCTGTCGCTGTTCAGATGATAAGATAAGAACCGCTCTTTCGAGCCTTGATCTGCAGGAATTAAAAGACGTATCTGATGAGGGTATAATCACCGTCACGTGCGACTTCTGCAAAACCGATCACAAGTTCGAACTTTCAAAACTGATGCATTAAATTTGCAGTCACATTATCGACCCAAGTGATAGCTATACTCATACCATGATCGGCAATGTCCATAGGGGCCAAAAATTATCCGGAGGCGATTAAAACTTTTGAGGATTCGTTAGCGATGGATCGCAATCAGGATGGGGGAAAACGGCAAATTGAAGCTACCAAAAAAGCCACGGAAGAATAATCAAAGAATTATAATGTCTTCTCTCTCAATTCTGTTAAGCTCTGGCAATATTTATTGAGAGGGAAGCTCACTATGATTATCAAGCTTGTTAGAATTACACTCATTATTTTAATGACGGTATCTTGCGCCATCAGCGTCCATGCGCAAAAAACAGAAAATGTCATCCTTATCAGCCTGGATGGCATGCGTTGGCAGGAAGTCTTTCAAGGAGTGGATGAGCGCTTCTTCGATCAGGAAGCCTACAACCGTTATCAAAAAACCCATGAGGATTTTAAAAAGGATTTCTGGCATGATGACCCGGAGCAAAGGCGAAAAATCCTTTTTCCCTTTCTATGGAATGTTGTGGCAAAAGAGGGTCAATTATATGGCAACCGCGACAAAGGCAGTAATGCCGACCTCACCAACGGCTTCCATTTTTCCTATCCCGGCTATAATGAAATCCTGACCGGATATGGCGATCCGCGCATCACAAGCAATGACAAGGTCTTAAACCCCAATAAAACTTTCCTCGAATGGCTCGATGATATGGAAGAATATAAAGGCAAAACCGCCGCCTTCGCTTCATGGGATGTTTTTCCCTATATCATTAATCAACAGCGCAGTAACGTCTTTCTAAATTCCGATTTTGATGATATGGAAGAACTTAATCCCCGTATCAAAGATCTTAACCAGCTTCAGCGCGACACCCCGAGCCCATGGGATGCGGTAAGGCTTGACGTATTCACTCAAGAATTTGCCATGGAATATATGAAAGAAAAGCACCCGAAAGCCCTCTATATCTCCTACGGTGAAACCGATGATTTTGCTCATGACGGCCATTACGACCTCTATATCCACGCGGCAAAACGCACCGACGATTTCATCCGTCGCATGTGGGAATATGTCCAGAACGACCCTGTTTATAAAGATAAAACCACCCTGCTGATCACTACGGACCATGGCCGCGGATATGAAACGCTTGAAAGTTGGAAAAGCCATGGCCTTTTTGAACATACGGCCAATAAGATGGAATTTATTGACGGCGATCATGAAATATGGATGGCGGTAATCGGACCCGATACCCCTGCGGACGGAGAGATGGAAAATGTTGCAACCGTCAAACAATCCGGCATCGCCGCAACACTGATGAAGCTTTTAGGGCTCGACTATCAGGGAAGCCATGAGACACTAAAAGCGGGCGAAGTTATTAAGGGAATGATTGAGTAAAATTCACTCCTCACTAATCTCAGGCAATTGATTTAGTCAGAAATTTTAATTTTTGCATCAGATTGAAGATTTCCCAGAACTTTGACTGCTTTACTCAGATCATTTTCATTAATAAAAACATGATCATAGATAAGTGCGCACTGGGAAATGACAGAAACAATCGCACCCGCGAATACCGATATGGCCGGTTTTAGGTAACCTGAAACAGTGACATCGAGCGGCACATCGAACGGCTGCTCTCATTGTTCTCCAGATTGTCACACCAGATTATGAATAGGTGAATAAAAACCGAATAACCACACCCGCTCATTGGACATCGCTATAAACACGCTCACGGCAAAAGTCATAAACCCTTTGACTTGCCCTAAACAAATCCAGACCTTCGCCCCTTCTGCATCTGGCGAAAGAAAGCCAATTGGTTTAATGTAGTTAAAACTCTCGAAGCACTGGAATGACCGCTTTCGACCCAAAGCGGACATTCATGTATTTAAACTTAGATATAACTATTCTACGAAATTTATTGTTTCAAATGCTTGTTTGATTAACTGTATTTCGCCCTCGGTGGGTGTTTTCTCCGCACGCATAGCAAAAGTAAAATTTGAACTTCTCGATTTAAAATAAATGCCGAGGACGCCGCTTCCTTCACATAAGGGTTCTGACAATTTTATATTATAGTCGAATGTTTGTTTAAAGGTTATTTTATTGCATGCATATTCATCTGGAATATCGAAGGGAAATGACATTGTTACATTCTGATACGTGGCGAAGCCGATGAAGTCCGATTTAGGTCTCCAATACGGATTTTTGATCACCTTGAGTTCAAAATCATTCTTATTTGGGATGACTTGAATTTTGTTTACATCATTATTAAGGCCTTCGTGTTTTAAAAATACATCTTCCCTATCTTTTTTGTTTTCCATCAACCTCTTGTAATATCTTGGATCAACGTAAAGGATTCCTTTTTTGGTAAACAGTCCATCGGGCAACCATTTGTTTTCTGCGAGATATTGCTCCTCGCCATCTCCAATGCCCCACGAGTATCCCATTTTGCTGTAATCAAATATTAGTGTAACTGATGAGTTAGCAACCTCGCCTACAAAAGAATCTATTCCTTGATGCTTTATGAACTGCCAATCTGCGGGTAAATCGATAGTAAATCGTTCTGCATTTAATGTTTTTGTATCAACAGTTTGACCATAACTGAATGTAAATTGCACAATTGAATATATCAGTATTAGTAAAGATGGCGCTGATATACTCAGCAATCTAGATTTGCTTCGTCGGCTCTTCATGGTAATTTCCCCAATATCAAGATCCTATTGAAATTGTTTTATATAGTCATAAATTAGATGATTTATCTGAAATTGGCAATGTCCGCTTTGGGTCGGAAGCGGTCATTCAGAAAGGTTATAATTGCCGAAAGTGATATTAGAATGAGTTGTGCTGAACAATTATAGTGAAATAAGAAAGTGAAAATATGAAGAAAACATACTCAGCTTGGGCTCGAAAAGGTAAAAAGGAAGCACATTGTTTTAAACAGGGTGAAGGACCTACTCAGTTTGGTAATGGAGAGTATGATAAAGATTGCGAAGTGAGGTTGTATACGATCGAAGCCCATTCATGGGAAGAAGCCATGGCGATATATTACATTAGACAAGGTTGGGAACCATATAAACCTGTTGGAGAGGCAGCTCCCTGTCCAGAATGTGGGTTTATGTTTTATCCAGCAGGAAGCGGACAATGCTGGCAATGTGACTTTATATATTAGTTTCGGCGAGCGAATGTCTGCTTTGGGTCAAAAGCGGTCATTCAATTTCATAATAAAATCTTCCGCATTTATTACGGGAGCTTTTAAATAACTGGAAACAGAAGTTCTATTTCTTGGATATATAGACGTTTTGTTTTTTTATTATTGATGAACACTATCTAAATTTAGGGTTTTCAGAAATAAGTCTCATCATTATTTCTTGTCCCTTTCGTGCCCCAAATAGCTCGCCAGCCTTTTGAGAAGATGCCATTAGTTCTGGCATTCTAATAGAATATTTTTGATATGTTGAACTTTGCATCAGAACAATTAACTCGTCCAACTCCTCAAGTGTAAAACTTTTTCTATAGGGTTCTATTAGTAGATCGACCATATTTTCGCCTAGGGCAGCAATAAATTCTGTTCTGTAGTCATTATATAATTCAACAACATCGTCGCGCACCACATCTTTTCCTTGATCCTTAAGGCCTTGAAATATTTGATCAATTGATTGGGTAGCAAGATTTCCTAACATCGAATCTGCCATATCTATTCCAGGTTGAATTGCATTGCTCAGCCTAAGAATTTCTTTGACCTTATCTGAATAATCATCAGCATATGCAGGTGTTGAAAACATGAACATGCACAAAAAGTATTTAAAATAATTTTTCATAATTCCTCCAATAAATTTTAATCAAACGAATATGAGAGAAATACAAAACATTGTAAAGATTTTACCAGAAAAATTCACATTGATAACATGGATTATTACAGGGGACTTTTTATACAAAAAAGCCCCCGATGGTTCCATCGGAGGCTTTTCAAATTCGATTATGTCTTGGACTCTAGTTCTTGGACTTATCAACCTTTTGGTTTTCTTTAAGCCAAGGCATCATGGCGCGGAGGTTTGCGC
>CAXBLS010000162.1:0-7016 GCA_963976585.1 uncultured Kordiimonadaceae bacterium | reverse complement strand
CGATAGGCTCGGACCGGGCCTCAAAGTAGACCGCAAAAGCGAGGCACGTTATCTCCAACATGGAGCCAGTTTAAGTTTAGATGAGCTTCCATCACTACCACGCTGCTTGAAATACACCCGATTAAATGTGGTTTTGACTTTCAACCCAAGCAGTCCCATTGCCCAACGGTCATCATTGGCACTGATTTTGTGACATCCGATCCACTCGAAATTCCCTGTGCTGATTTCTTCCTGGGGAGCGCTGCTCAATCTCGCTAAATTTTGTGGCGCACAAGCACTAAGAACTAATAGCCCAGATAATATTAAAATTGTGTTTTTCATTATATTTCTCCTATTTCAATAATTTCTTTTCGGAAGGTCCACTTAGTCTGGTATACCAACGCAGCAGGGGCATTCGTCGTCCGGCGAACACTTACACATAATATCAGCTTCTAAATTCTCACAATCACACAGTGGATTTTCGCAATCCTCATTTAAGCATCCCGTCACCATTTTATTTCCTCCAATCTCTGTCAGCCATATCGTGATATTTATCCTGCATTTTTTCGTAGGTCTCGCCGCAAGCCGCATCTTCAGCCTCTTGCGCAGACGCATTGGGGTGAAATTCGAGATAGCGCGATATTGCGGCCTCGTAACACTCTATAAAAAGGTTTTTCATTTCGCGTCTCCTTTTTTTAACAGTCTACGTTTTCTTTCCACTATTTTTTTTCGGGATTTGGTGCCAGCCTACACCGCCGCCCATTACGCATGATATCCTGTTATTGTTAAATGTTATTAAAATTGTGAACGCCCCCGTTTCGGATGCAAATATTTCAAAAAGGTCGCCATTGTTAAGGAGTCCCAGTGAAATAGGATGCTCCGAATATTCGTCTTTCAAAAGCTTGGCAATTTCGTTGCGATTAGAATTGCATGGTGTGGCGGCATTAGCTGACTGTAAAAAACCAATTAGCAGCAGTGCTGTTGCAAAAAATACGAGCATAGTTTTACGCATAAACATTAATTTTAATACGGACCTCCGCCATGGGTGGGTCAGATCGAGCTAAAACTGCCTCGTATGCCGCGCAGGCTTTAATATAATAAATCAATAAATACGATCCTCTCGCGATTGATAGTGAGCTTCGGCTTTGGCCGAGCATTCTGGGCAAGCATCGCAGCCGCCCGGCATCGTTATAATTGTTTCTGCGATGCCATCCTGAATCTGTTCTAATGACAAATTTTTTGAATAACTTTTTTTGGGCCGGTAGACCTCGGAGGTCCCAAAGCATTGACTGCATTCCCACATATTTATTTATCCCGATGGGTCTGACAGGAGTATGCCTTTGGTTGCCCAATACCGAGCCATGTTATCAAGATAGGTTGATTTCTGTTTTGTGGACATTAACCGAGTCACCGCGAAATCAAAGGGCTCCTGCATTAGTTCAAGCTTTGTTTCATACGGCAGCGGCTTAAACACAGCATCATATCTATCGCGAAAATCATCGTTCTCCGCTCGGAGAATAGGAACGCCAATGGTTAATTTACAATACCCTCTGACCTCCTCTGGAGTTTGGTCACCTAGCTGTTCGGAAACCTCAGAAATCCATTTTCTTTGCAATCGGTTTTGCTCTGTGCTTCTTTTCGCGCCTTGCGTTATGCTCACCGTAAACGGTAGCTTTTGTTCCTTTAAATAAAGAACCAGCGAATTCCTGTGTTCGTCAGTGGTGATTGTTCGAGTTGTCATTTATTTAGCGTTCCGGTTTAAGTTGTAAATCACGTGTCAATCCTTTATTCGTGCATGGTGCCGTTGGTGGTGCTTAGGGCAAAGCCAGCGCACATCAAGCGGCTTGCTGTAATCATCGTGATGGGCGTGAGCCTTTCCCCCGCAAACTTCGCATGGCTCTTTTGTGAGCTTCCCATCCCGCACCGCATTGTTAACCGCGTTGTGTGCCCTATATCTTTCGGGGTGTTTTTTATTCCACGCCGAAGCGTTGCGCTGCCCCCGCTCCCTTCTAGCTGGATCATTGCGGTATCTTTGGCGGTCATATTCCCTAACACTTTCATTAACTTTTCTGTGCTGGCGAACATCTTGTTTAACACAGTCTTTGCATTTATTAAGATGCCCGTCAGCCATTTGGCCGTGTTTGTAGAAATCGCTTAGGTCTTTTTCTTCGCCACACTTGAAACACTTTTTCATATCCCGAATCTCCACCGTAAAACGGCAGTTTATAGGAAAATCGGGCTAACTAAAAGGGATTTCGTCGTCAATGTCTGGGGAATTTAATTTGCTCGGTTCTGCGGGTGGTGCATCCCTCGGCGCTCTTGGGTCGCTCATACTTAGAGAATAAAATATGCCCCGCCCAGCGTCCTTTTCCCAAGCCACAAGGGAAAGGGATTCCCCGGCTTTTATGTCCCGGTGGGCAAGAATCTTTCCCGTAAAATGCGGGTGCCTGTCAGATGATTTATGGTCATTTTTAAAAAGTGAGCCTTGTCCCGGTTTGTGTTCATACGCCATTAGTTTGTTCCTTTGCTGCTTCAATTCTGAATTTTAATCCGTTAAATTCTTCACCGTGTTTATCAGTAAAGCCATAATACCAATCTGGCTCATCTCTCTCGCATTGTTCGATTAAGTTTTTGGCTGAATTAAGCAGCGCAATTAATTGGTCGCTGTCATCACAGGCTGCAACGTCGCCAGTAAATGCGCGGATTTGTTTTTGCATTTCAGACTTTCCAAGAGGTCCGTAAAGTTTTTTAGGCGCGGAGCCCTTGAAATCGTCGGCTTCTTCTTCGGAATAAACGTCACCTGATAAGCCAATTAGCTTTAAGACAACGCGATCAATGGCGCGTTTTTCTGCCATTGCCCAGGGGTATGCGTTCTTGCAGTTGTCGGGCGCTGATTCACCTATCGACCAGATGCTAACATCACCCAAGTGTCCAGTGACGCAAACGGCGGCAATCTTGTTTGCACCGTCCGATTCGATAATCTGCGGCGCGTCAAATTTAATACCCGCCGTCATTGCAATGCGTTCAAGGACCTTATGGTAAATAACCCATGTCCCGTGGCAATCCCAACAAGACTCAGGGCCGAAACCGTGTTTCCTTAGAACGTCTGCAATTTTCGGGTCTAGTTTTTTAGCCATATAACACTTCCTTTCGCCGGTCTCTTTCCCGGTCAATCATGTCTGCGTATGTATCCTGCATTTTTTCATAGGCTTCATTGCAGGTTGCATCTTCAGCCTCTTTATCTGTGGCTTTAGGGTGTGTTTCAAGATAACGAGCTATCGCCGCCTCATGGCAATCTATAAAAAGCTCTTTCATTTCAATTCCCCAATAGCAACCACACCATCTCCCCCGCAAGTTTCGCATAGACCCGCGCTGTCGTTGACAATCACAAAATCGCCAGTCCCCGCGCACTCTGCGCAAATTTTCATGTTTGGATTGTCTTTTAAAAAAATATCTCTTTCGATTTCGGCCATTGTTGACTCGCAAGAATGGGCTAATTTACTCATGTCATTACTCCCGCAAAATAGAGGATAAATGTTATCGCACTTACAAAGAGGAACGCCTGCAAAATTGGATGGCTATCCATAATTTTCTCCTAATTAAAATTTATTCCGAGTCGCAGGGTCGCAGTTCATCATTATTTTTGGCTCGAACAATCGCGCCAGAGGCCAGTGCTTGAATATTTTCCAAAGCCAATTTCATCGTCAATAGATCAAGGGACGCGGTACGCTCTGAAATTTGAACAATGGTTGCCAATGTCTCCAAAGAATCGGTCATTTAAAATTCCTCCTGATAATTTATCTCAAATTCAGCGGCTTCCGCCGTGACCAGCGGATTATCGCTGTGACGGCCGCGAAGCGCGGCCAGTTTAAAGCCGTCGCTGAATCCGGCCAAAGGATTATAAAGGCCAGCCTTTTCAAGCCTTTTCCGATCTTTAATTTCAGCGCAGATTTTGGCTGTTTCGGCTGCGAGGGCTGTATGGTTAAATTTCATGTTATTAACTCCCGTTTTATTTATTTAATATGATCAATATAAACTAAATAACTAAATATGTAAACCCTAAAATAATTTATCTTAACGATAAAAAGGCTTTTAATATTTTAAAAATGAGCTATGATGGCAACCATGATAAAAAACACACAAAAACGAGTGACCATCAACGTCTATTTGGATGATGATGTAAAAGAGGCTTTTAAGGCGCTCTCAAAGCTAGATAGGCGCAGCATGAGCGTATCTGCCGAGCTTTTGATCCTTAGGGCCATAACTGACCATATCGACGCTGATAAGGGCTTAAAATGAAGCGTGATAAATATGACATCACCTTCTCAGAAATTATACGGCTCAGAGATAATTACACCTGTCAAAGATGCGGTAAATTTTTCCCCGAGGGCTCAAGGGGCGGTCTTGACTGTTCCCATTTTGCAGGACGGGCAAGACTCGCAGGACGGTATCATCCTGAAAATGCGTGTGCAAAATGCCGAGGTTGTCACCAACACTTATCTGCAAACCCGATCCTATTTGCAGACTTTATTAAAACCGCTCTCGGAGATAGATTTGATTTTATGAGAAGGGCCACAAACACAGTCGTTAAACTTGATCGCGCAGAAAAGGACGAGATTCGGAAGCACCATCTATCTGAAATCAAACGTCTTACTGAGTTAAGAAAACAAGGGGTTCAAGGCGTTATTGAGGTTACAGTCCCCCCAATTCTGGATTTAAAGCTACGAGAGGCGGTTGCAAGAAATGGTTGATTTATTCACACCGCGCGCCAGAAATAACGACCCGCAAACATCACATGACGCTGCCCACTCTGTAGAGTTTTCACTTGGAAACCAACATCAAGAGATTGTAACCGTTCTTGAGCGCGGGATTCCATTTGCTGCGGAACAGCTTGAAAAAATAATTGGGTTCCCGGTTTGGCGGCGAATGAATGAGTTAGAGAAAAACGGTATCATTGAAAAAACTGGGGAATTCCATATTAATAAATCAGGCCGCAAGGCGAACAAATATAGGTTGACAGTATGATTATACACCCTGAAAGCAAGGCTATATTTAGCGCACTTGGAATATTTGCCGCGTTAATTGCCGCCGTTGGGTTGGTTCTTTGGGGCGGCTTTTGGTTGATCGAGGTTTTAGTATGAGTCGTACAGTATCATGGTTTTCATGTGGGGCTGCGTCTAGCGTTGCAACAAAATTATCTAACCCAGACGTTATTGCCTATTGCGACACGGGCGCAGAACACCCAGACAACATCCGATATATGAAAGAATGTGAGGAATGGTTTGGTAAAAAAATAACCATTTTAAAAAATGATAAATTCAAAGACACATTTGCTGTCTGGGAAAAGCGCCGATATTTGGCGGGAATAGCTGGTGCGCCCTGTACCGTCGAACTCAAGGTAACGCCCCGTATTCTTTTCCAAGAAGCTGACGACCATCATATTATGGGCTATACCGCTGATCCACGCGACGTTACCCGCGCCGATAGATTCACAGAACATTTTCATGAAATTAGCGTTAGTTACCCGCTTATTGAACGCGGCCTAACTAAAGCCGCCTGTTTGGATATGATAATCCGCGCTGGCATTAAACCACCAATAATGTATGAATTGGGTTTTCATAATAATAATTGTATTCCTTGCCCAAAAGCAAAAAGCCCAGCATATTGGGCCTTAATCCGAAAGGAATTTCCAGAACAATTCGAGCGAACAGCTAAACTTTGCCACGAAGTCGGGGCAAGATTAACAGTAATTAATGAAGTTAGAATGTTTATAGATGAAATACCAGTTGATTGGCCGACAACTAACCCGATAGTACCGAGTTGCGATTTTCTCTGCGCTATCGCTGAGAAGGATTTAAAATGAGCCAAGCGCCGTTTATGCCACTCGCAACCGATGCTTATTTGGCAGATACAACCCATCTAACAACTGAGGAACATGGCGCATATCTGCTTATCCTTTTAGCGACTTGGCGCAATAATGGTGAGCCATTGCCCGACGATGATATTCGGATTTCAAGGGTTATCCGCTGCACCCCGAAGCGATGGAAAACCAAAATAAAACCGACAGTGATCCAGTTTTTTGATGTTTCCGATGGGTGTTTGCGTCAAAAAAGACTCGAAAAAGCGTGGATAAATGTTGCAAAAAATATTCAACAAAAATCACAAGCTGGTCAGGCTAGTGCCTTGAAAAGAAAGGAAATTACTCCAACGGCTGCTCAACGGCCAGCCAACGGCAAATCAACTAACCATAACCATAACCATAACCATAACCATAACCAGAAGAGTAGAAAGAAAGTATATAGTTCAGATTCAGATTTTGATCTATTTTGGAATTTAGTACCAAAGAAGCTCAGCAAAGCGGCTGCGAAAAAAGCGTTTATGTCTGCAATAAAGAAAATTGATTTAAACACTATTTTGGAGGGGATAACGCGATATGCCAATGAAACAAATGGCCGAGAGTCTCAATTTATCAAACACCCCGCAACATGGCTTAACCAAGAATGCTGGAGTGACGAAAAAGGAGCAAACGGTGATGGCGGCAGCAGACTTGCAGATGGTCGAGCGGCCATCCTACACGCAGCAGGAATTGATGCCAGCGGTAGAGTATCTCAGAACCAACGCAGCATTGTCCAAATCGATGGGAAATTTACAGATTCCAGATGAAATTAGGGAATTGTTGCCAGCATTATTGGATGAGTTAGATGTAAAACTACAGCCAGCAACTCCCAAAGAGTACGCGGTTTCGATGGGCCAGTTGCTTTTATTCATGGAGACGTTCAAACTACCCGCAACAAATCAAGGTGATTTGCAGACAATTTACCGCGAGGCATTAAATGATTTGCCCGCAGATTTATTGAATGAGGCCGTTAATCGGATAAAACGAGAGCATAAATGGAACACAATTCCTACTCCCGCTGCGATTCGGGATAAAGTTTCCCGGCAACTTATAGACCGAAAATTATTACAGATACAGTGTAGGATAGCAGCTCGGAATATTTAGGGATTAATATATTGATATGATATTTTGGCTTATGCCA
>CAXBLS010000161.1:0-7020 GCA_963976585.1 uncultured Kordiimonadaceae bacterium | reverse complement strand
GGGTTGTGATCTTGCGCTTCATTGTAACGGAATTCTTTCGGAGCGCCGCGCGGTACTTGAGGCGACGGCGGATCAAATGCTGGGGCGTGAAAACAGACTTAATTATTTCTTCGTTCAAAAACGCGAGCCAAGAGAAATTGATCACGATAAATTATATCGCTGGCTTTTGGATGTGGTTAAGGGATATGAATAAGAATGTCTGAAATTATCCAAAATATAACCGTAATGACTATACCATTGTTGTTCGCCATTACTCTGCACGAAGCGGCACATGGTTGGGCGGCGTGGAAGCTTGGAGATAATACGGCGAAGATGCTCGGGCGGGTAAGCTTTAATCCGCTTGTTCATATTGACCCCTTTGGCACAGTGTTACTTCCAGCCTTGTTAATTTTTTCAGGATCAGGATTTTTGTTTGGCTACGCTAAGCCGGTGCCTGTGAATTTCGGGGCGCTGAACAATCCGCGCCGCGATATGGTTCTGGTGGCGCTGGCAGGACCCGGTGCTAATATCATCTTAATTATTGGTGCAGCACTATTGATGAATTTCCTGAACCTTGTCCCTAGTGTCGCTCAGGAATGGGTCGGGCTTAATCTCTATTATATGGTATTTATCAACGCGATACTTGCGGTGTTTAATATGCTGCCGGTACCACCTCTTGACGGCGGCCGTGTCGCCGTGGGAATTTTACCTGCATTTTTATCGCGCCCATTAAGCCGACTTGAGCCATATGGTATGTTGATAATTATAGCAATCGTTTTTATTATTCCGGTGGGCGGTCGTTATTTGGGCTTAAATTTAAGTGTGTTTCAGTATATTATTGGCCCGCCTGTAAATGCATTAATGTCCTTTGCGGATCAATTGACGAGATTATTTTAATGAGCAAAGATTTGGAAGGCGACATTGACGACTTCGAAATGCCCGATCCTCGTCTTGCCAAGACGGATGATCTTGATGATGAAGAGCGTCTTATCGTCGACATTGAAGGTTTCGAAGGGCCGTTAGATGTACTGCTCGCACTCTCTCGTACCCAAAAAGTAGATCTCAAACAGATATCTATTCTTGATCTGGTGAAACAGTATCTCGAATTTGTGACCCAGGCTAGGGCCCTTCGTCTTGAGTTGGCAGCAGATTATCTGGTGATGGCTGCGTGGCTCGCTTATCTTAAATCACGGCTATTGTTGCCAGAAGAAGAAAATGAGGACGAAATCTCCGCTGAAGAGTTGGCTGCAAGGCTCACCTATCAGCTTGAGCGCTTAAATGCGATCCGTGAACGGGCCGCGATCCTGATGTCGAGAAATCAGATGGGCCGCGATATGTTTGCCCGCGGCGCACCAGAGCCGGTGATCATTACCCGCCATCATACTTATGATCTGAGTATGTATGACCTTCTCAAGGCATATGCGGAGCATAAGACCCGCGAAGCGGTCGCGGATATTCATATTTTTAAACGCAATGTTTTTACACTTGACCAGGCAATAAACAGACTTTCTGATATGCTCGGGCTTGCGCTTGACTGGACAAACCTTGAGCAATTTATGCCAACGGATATTGAAGATCCGCAACTCATAAAATCCATGAAGGCGAGTATGTTCAGTGCGTCTCTTGAGATGGCCAAGGTCGGCAGGGCCGATCTGGTACAAAAACAAATCTTTGGCCCGTTATTTGTTCGTGGTCGTAAGCAGGACGTTATAGAGGAAGATGACAATGGATAATCATGAACAGATGAGAATTTGCGAGGCACTTTTGTTTGCGTCTGATCGGCCGTTGTCGTCCATCGCCCTTGCCGAACAACTTCCCGAAGGCAGTGACGCCGATGCGATTCTTCTGAAGTTACAGAAAAAATATCAGGATAGCGGTGTAAACCTAGTTGAAGTTGCCGGGAAATGGATGTTTCAAACCGCGAATGATCTGGCATTCTTGCTTCGTAAAGAAGAAGAAAAGGAACGAAAGCTTTCGCGCGCCGCCGTGGAAACACTTGCAATAATTGCCTATCATCAGCCAGTGACGCGCGCTGAAATTGAAGAAATTCGCGGCGTTGGTGTAAGCAAAGGAACGCTTGATGTATTGATGGAAGCAATTTGGGTCCGTCCCTTTGGTAGGCGAAGAACACCAGGTAGACCAATGACTTACGGGACAACAGAAGATTTTCTTGTACACTTCGGATTAAATAGTGTAAAAGATTTACCTGGTCTTTCGGAGCTTAAAGCAGCAGGCTTTCTCGATAATGTGAACACCTCGAGACTTAACCTTTTAAGTGACGATGAGCCGGATGAAGAGCAACCCGACCTGCCGATGGATGATGATGAAAGCAGTTCTGAGGAGCAGGTAATCTCTTAATTTTATTATATTTTTATTGATTTCCTGCCCAAGATCGTCGATCTTTTGCGTGAAAATCGCTCTGTGCTGTGCACAGTATAACTTGTAATTTTGAAGGAAAAAGATAATGGGAAATGTAGGTATTTGGCAACTGGTCATCGTCGTAGCAGTCGTGGTTCTTTTATTCGGTAGAGGAAAGATTTCCGGTCTCATGGGTGATGTTGCTCAGGGCATTAAAAGCTTTAAAAAAGGCATTGCTGACGAAGACGAACCAGACGAAACTGTTGATCAAAAAAATCTTGAAAAAAAATCTGACACCGTTGTCGCTGAAGATAAAAAAGAAACTTCAGAAAAAGCGGATTAATTTTTATAAAATTAAAGGTCAGAGTCAAAAATGTTTGATATTGGATTTCCGGAACTTTTTATAATTGCTGTTCTTGCCATCATTTTCGTTGGGCCAAAAGACTTGCCCAAAGTCATTCGTAGTGGCATGAGCATGCTACGTAAAGTGCGCGAAATGGGCAGAGAGTTTCAGGATGGGGTCAAGAAAATGGCCGACGAAGTCGAGCTTGATGCGGTAACACGCAAGCTCAATGAAGCCGGTAATATATCGCTGGATGATGTCGGTAAAAAGAAAAAGCCCGAAATAGATACGTCAACAGATTTTTCAGACTATGAAGAGTTTGATTATGACGCGTATGACTATGAGAATGGCGGCAGTTCTGCCCCGGCGAAACCTGATATCAAACCTGATGACGATAAAGTTGCCGACGAAAAACCGGATGTAGACGAAGCCGAGGCAGCTAAAGCAACAACTGAAGTAGAACCAGAAGCGCCAGTCGAAGTCGCGACGAGCGACGGTCCGCCAAAACCATCTGCGAAAAAAGGCAAAAAATCGAAGAGTAGTGAAGATGAGTGATCAGGTCGAAGACGAAAAAGTCGAAGAAGATCAAATAGAAGAGAGCTCTGCGCCGCTTCTTGATCATCTGATCGAGCTTCGAACCCGGTTGATCTGGTGTGTTGCCTATATTCTGGTGGCGTTTTTCATCTGCATGTATTTTGCCAGTGATGTTTATACATTCCTTGCCCAGCCTTTTGTTGATGTGGCGATAAAAAACGGTAAAGAACCCAATATGATCTTTACTGGTCTTCAGGAAATGTTTTTTGTTAATATCAGGCTCAGTTTTTATGTGGCTTTAGCGGTAACTTTTCCGATGGTGTCCATGCAGATATGGAAATTTGTTGCCCCAGGCCTTTATAAGAATGAAAGAAATGCGTTTTTACCGTTTCTTGCTGGTACGCCTGTCTTATTTGTGATGGGCGCGTCACTTGCCTACTATCTGGTCATTCCAAATGCCTGGAACTTCTTTATCTCCTACGAAGTCGGAGTGGCGGCAGAGATGTCAAAGGAGATGGGAAATCAAGCGCAGCTGCATATTGAATCGCTGCCCGCAGTTAAAGAATATCTCTCCCTTACAATATTATTGATGTTTGCCTTTGCCCTTAGTTTTCAACTTCCAGTATTGCTGATACTGTTGGCCCGGGTTGGCTTCGTCACGGCTGACGGACTGGCATCAAAAAGAAAATATATGGTAGTAGGCGCCTTTGCATTTGCTGCCTTTATGACACCGCCGGACCCGATCAGCCAAATCGGACTTGCAGTGCCAGTATTGCTGCTTTATGAAATATCCATAGTTATTATCAGATTTACAATAAAGCAGCCAGAAGAAGTCGATGTTTGATATAAAAGCCATTCGTGAAAATTCGGAATTTTTTGACGCCGCGTGGGCGCGCCGTGGTCTTGAGCCAATGTCTGCGACTCTTATCGCGTTGGATGCGGATTTAAGAGCAAAACAAACCGAGCTTCAGGATTGTCAATCGCGCCGCAATGACGCTTCAAAAGCGATCGGGATGGCCAAATCAAAAGGTGAAGATGCTTCGGACGCAATCCGTGAAGTGGGTGAGCTTAAATCCCGCATGGCGACGCTTGAAGAAGATGTGAGAACCCTCACAGAAAGCCTGAACGGTGCGCTGGCGAAGATTGATAACATCCCCGATAGTGATGTCCCGGACGGCGAGAGCGAAGACGATAATGTCGAGGTGCGCAAATGGGGCGAAATACCGTCATTTGATTTCGAGCCTAAACAGCATTTCGATCTTGGTGAAGACTTGGGGCAGATGGATTTTGACGGTGCCGCGAAAATGTCTGGAGCCAGATTTGTTATCCTGCGCTCTGATCTTGCCAAGCTGGAACGGGCACTGGCCGCCTTTATGCTCGATATGCATACGAGTGAGTTTGGTTATGAAGAGGTGTCGGTGCCGCTTCTTGTGCGGAATCAGGCGCTCTTTGGTACCAGCCAACTGCCGAAATTTGAAGAAGATCTCTTTAAAACCACATCGGATCATTACCTTATTCCGACAGGTGAGGTGCCACTTACCAATTTGGTTCGTGAAAGCATCGTTGAAGAAGAAAATCTACCCTTGCGGTTTACCTGTCTAAGCAGTTGTTACCGCTCCGAAGCGGGCTCAGCAGGCCGTGATACCCGCGGAATGATCAGACTTCACCAATTTCAAAAAGTTGAAATGGTTAGTATTACTACGCCCGAACAATCTGAGGAAGAACTCAAGCGCATGACTGGTATCGCAGAAGAAGTTCTTAAAAGACTTAAACTTCCTTACAGGGCAGTTATACTGTGCACTGGCGATATGGGCTTTGCAGCACGAAAAACATACGATCTAGAAGTGTGGCTACCAGGGCAGGATGCCTACCGCGAAATTTCAAGCTGTTCAAACACGGGTGACTTTCAGGCGCGGCGCATGAAGGCGCGCTACCGTCCAGAAAATGATAAGAAAACACGATTTGTCCATACGCTGAACGGTTCCGGCCTTGCAGTAGGGCGTACACTCGTGGCCGTTTTGGAAAATTATCAACAGTCCGACGGTTCTATAATCGTTCCGGAGGTCTTAAGGCCATATATGGGGGGACAAGAGGTCATAACAGCCTCTTGAAGTAGCTCAATAATTTCGATGAATAGCAGCCTGGAACCCAAAAAAAAACAGCTCATAGAAACATTAAGAGCGCAGGGGATCACCGACGAAACGGTGCTCGACGCTATTTATTCTATTCCACGCGAAGATTTTATTCCTGAATACCTTCGTAATCAGGCTTACGAAAATGCTGCCCTGCCCATCGAAAGCGGTCAAACCATTAGCCAACCATATATTGTTGCTTATATGACGCAGGAACTCCGGGTAGATAAAAGCCATAAAGTGCTCGAGATCGGTACCGGATCAGGTTACCAGGCGGTGGTGCTGGCAAAATTATGCAAGCGGCTCTTTACTATCGAACGCCACATGCCGCTTTATAAGGCAGCCGAGAAAATCTTCAAAAAATTTAGACTATTTAATATCACCACCCTATTTGGTAATGGTATTAAGGGCTGGAAAGAGCAGGAACCGTTTGACCGCATCATGGTTACGGCCGCTGGTGAAGATATTCCCGATGAGCTTTTATACCAGCTAAAAGACGGTGGTATCATGGTGATCCCCGTTGGTGGACAAGACGAAACTCAGCACATCGTTCGTGTTACCCGCCGCGGTGACGAGTTTGATTTTAAAACACTTCTTCCGGTAAAATTTGTCCCTCTTCTATCGGGTATTGTGCATTCATCCTAATCGCTGCTATAATTTCCTGATGAATAGTTTGTCGAAATTAAAATTGTTGGTGATTTTATCTGTTGCGCTGTTGGGGCTCGCGGGATGCTCGCTCGGATATGATAGCGAAGGGCCCTATCCTTACTCCCATGTCAATAAACCGCCTGCGACAACCTATCAAAGCAGTGCACAAACAACCAAAGAAAAGCAAACTGGCCCCGCCATTCGCAATAAGCCGACGCCACCGAGAACGGTTAAAGTGGCTTCACGACCGGTGAAAGGCACATCGAAAGTGACGATCGGTCGCGGCGATACGGTCTATGCTATCTCGCGGCGATATGGTGTTACGGTACGTGAAGTGATCACCAGCAATAATCTGCGGCCACCATATCTTCTTAAACCCGGCCAAAGTCTAAATATTCCGCAAGGGTCCTCATATACTGTTAAACGCGGTGACACGGTTTACGGTGTATCACGTGCCAACGGTATTATGATGAATGATCTGGTTCGCATCAACGGACTCAAGCGACCTTATGCACTTGCAGTAGGGCAGACACTTAAGGTACCAGGACGGAGCGAAGCACGAGCAACCCAGGTGGCCATTGCCCCGCCACCACAAATTACCGGCAAAGGTTTTATGTGGCCTGTGCGCGGCAGTGTCATTTCCGGGTACGGCCCTAAGCAAGCTGGATATCACAACGACGGCGTAAACATCCGCGCTCCACACGGTGCGACTGTGCACGCCTCCGAAAGTGGCGTTGTCGTCCACGCCAGCAATAAATTACAGGGTTACGGAAATCTTATCCTGATCAAGCATCAAAATGGCTGGGTCACCGCCTACGCCCACAATGATAAAATCCTCGTCAGCAAAGGCCAACAGGTTGTCCGCGGTCAAGTGGTGGCAGAGGTTGGCAGCACGGGCCGGGTCGATAGCCCACAACTGCATTTCGAAATGCGCAAAGGATCGCGCGCGGTCAATCCCACCCTTTATTTAAAAAGCTAGATTTTTAAAACTTATACCTAATAATCTACGAAATTTGAATGACCGCT
>CAXBLS010000160.1:0-7106 GCA_963976585.1 uncultured Kordiimonadaceae bacterium | reverse complement strand
CTTCAACCAGTGGTAAAGTGGACACGGCGTAAAAATTACAAACGACAACCAGACAGGTGAGGGCTGAGCGAACCGCCATCATCTTGGGTCTATCAGTACTAAATAAAATTTTCCCAAGCCGATAATTAAAAACAAGTGTGATCAGTACCGTAAAGGCGCAGCGGATCATGACAACTTCGAAACTGTTTAAATTTTGGCCCAGTTTTTTAATCAGGATCATGCTAGTAGTGACAATCATGCAAAAAGCAAGCATGAACAGGATACCTTTAATGCCGTTTGGAGATGAATTTTCCTGCATTTTCATGATGCGCTCAGCTTTCTACGACTGGCTTCGCGGTGGGCGGCGTAAACGGCGCTGGCTAAGATGATAGCGCCGCCGATGAAGGTATAGACATTTGGGGTTTCATCATAAAAGACATATCCAATGACTGCTGCAAAAATCAGTCTGGTGAAGTCTATGGGCATTATTGCGGTTGTTTCAGTGCGACTAAAGGCCCGTGAAAGCGAATATTGAGCAAGCGCGGCACACAGGCCAATCAAAATCAGGATACCCCACATATGCGGGGTCGGCCAAGACCATCTAGTGAGGGCGAAAACGAAGGAGATGGGCAAGGTGAAGAGCATCGCATAGATGGCTACGACGTTTGGTTTGTCTGTCTGGCTTAATGTACGAATGCAGATAATGGCAAAAGCAACAGTGAACGCTGATATCAGTGCGGCACCAACCCCTGCAGAAAATGGCACCGCACCCGGCCTAAGCAAAATAAGCATACCGATAAAACCAGCAATGACAGCAGAAATTCGCGGAAGGTGAATTTTTTCCTTTAAAAATATAGCTGCAAGCAAGGTCGATATCACTGGTGCCGCAAAGCTATAGGATGTCGCAGTGGCGAGCGGGATCACTGTAACTGCATAGAAACTGGCGATAACGGCTATCGCCGATACGATGCCACGAAAAAAATGAAGGCCGAGCCGAGTGGTTCTAAGACCGGAAATTCCCACTTTATAAAAAGTCGGAATGAGGAAGCATATGGCCAACAGAGTTCTGACGAATGCGGTCATGAATGGATGAAAATCCAAAATCGATAAATACCGGATCAGGCCGCCCATGGTTGAAAAAAGTACACAGCTCAGGAGCATGAAAAGAGGCCCGCTCAGGTTATCATTTATCCTTATACCTGAGCTCAATTTAAGGTCCTTCAATGAATTTTGACGTCGAGCCAGTCTTCTATTTCTTCGAGAATTTCAGGATTAACGAGATCTTTGGTGCCCATCATCAGGAAAGCAAAGTTATCGGCTATAATTTCTTCCGGGTGAATGTCAAATTTGGTGTTGTATCCAACTTTTTCGTAAAAATCTGGAACATCTTCATGCTTGTATATACTCGGTGAGCCGTCCTCTTTTATCACTGGCTTGCAAATACCGTTCTCCGCGGTCACTTCGAGCAGGTCGCCCGTGATATGGCCATCAAACCCTCTTTCTACTTTAGGATCAAAACCATCATATGTCGTGTGCAGATAAGACATTACATATGTATCCCGGTCTTCAATTTCGACGGGGAGGAAGAATTCTGTAAACGGTGCTTCGGGGTTGAGTATCGTATATTTTTCAATTTCTTCTGTTGGCTGGAAATAACAAGGTCTAAAGCCAATAATATTATACAGGCTGGCACGTTTTATGCGATGATTTCGAGATAGAATGTGAAAAATTTGATGAAAAAACAACTTGGTTGAAAGGGAAGTTCTGCGCGTTGGTGAAACAAATGCATTGCCGCGGGTATGCGGTATTCCGCTTTCGACTGCATCAGTGACTTTGATGAAGTAGACCGTATCAGGAAGCAGATGAGCAATTTTTTTCAGCTTTTTCTTGTGTGTAACCAGAAGTGCTTTCATAAGTGCTTTTTCCGCCTCCGGCCATTCGATAACATTAGCAGCATAATGTGCTTTAAGATCGTCGATGGTTTTATCGGCGGTTGGAGAGCCGATTTGCAAAGCGATCTCAATGGGCTTCATATTTGAAAGATATTCGTCATTGGCTGTGAGGATTTTAATCGCTGTTTCTTTATCAGCAAATTTATAATTCGTCGCCCATGCAGGTTTTGATATAAACGAGAGCACGCCTATCAAAATAACTATGATAGATTTTACATTTGCCATCAAAAATTTTCTCTTTTTTCTCAACTAAAATACGCCTAATTCAACAGAATAACGTATTTTATAACATAATGTAATTATAATGATAACAAATGTTGATCAATTTTAAAATTCGCCTCTGTTCGTTCTTTTACGTTGGCAATTGAAATATCCGGCGCAATTTCTATGAGCGTGGGGCCATCGTCATTAATTGCAAAGACTCCGACATCGGAAATTATCATATCAACCACCCTGACCCCGGTAAGAGGAAGTGAGCATTCTTTCAAAAATTTTGCGCTGCCATCTCTGGCATTATGATCCATGATAACAACCACTTTTTTAACGCCGGCTACCAGATCCATGGCACCGCCCATTCCTTTAACCATTTTGCCAGGGATCATCCAGTTAGCAAGATCGCCTTGCTCTGAAACCTGCATCGCGCCGAGGATACTAAGATCAATATGACCGCCGCGGATCATTGCGAAACTGTCTGCCGATGAAAAATAGCTTGTACGGTTTAGCTCGGTAATGGTCTGCTTTCCAGCGTTTATCAGATCAGCATCCGCTTCACCTTCATAGGGGAATGGCCCCATGCCGAGCATACCATTTTCACTTTGCAAGGTGACGTCAACACCATCAGGGATAAAATTTGCCACCAGTGTAGGGATGCCGATACCAAGATTTACATAAAATCCGTCGCGAAGTTCGAGAGCAGCGCGCTTCGCCATTTCTTCTCTTGTCCAAGCCATGGTTATGCTCCTTCTCTTGGTCGTGTGGTGAGTTGCTCTATGCGTTTTTCCAAGTCTTTAGAAACCACAATACGCTGGACAAAAATACCTGGTGTGTGGATTTGATCCGGGTCCAGATCGCCGGTCTCAACAAGTTCTTCTACTTCGGCCACCGTGATTTTCCCTGCTGTCGCCATCATTGGATTGAAGTTTCGGGCTGTTTTTCGAAAGATCAGATTGCCTTCTTTATCCGCTTTCCATGCCCTTACCAACGATAAATCTGCCTTGAGGCCGGTTTCCATGATATAAGTTTCACCATCAAAATCTTTATGCTCTTTACCTTCAGCAATAAGAGTACCAACTCCTGTTTTGGTATAAAATCCTGGAATGCCAGCGCCACCCGCTCTGATGCGCTCTGCCAGAGTACCTTGAGGATTAAACTCAAGTTGAAGTTCCTCAGCAAGATATTGTCGTTCGAATTCCTTGTTTTCACCAACATATGAAGAAATCATTTTTTTGATTTGTCTGGTTTGCAAGAGAAGGCCAAGGCCGAAATCGTCAATACCGGCATTGTTGCTTATAGCGGTGATGTCTGTTGTGCCGCTGTCCCGTAACGCCGCAATCAAATTCTCGGGAATGCCGCAAAGGCCGAACCCGCCCGCCATGATCGTCATGCCGTCCGATAATATTCCATCAAGCGCAGAGGCGGCATCCTTATAGATCTTGCTCATTAGTTTGATTCCTCAAATTAGTTTCATATGTAACAAAGAGATTTTTTACATCAAATAGCCTTAATTGGCTATGATAATCGTATCTGGTGAAAAAAAATACGCTTAAATAGATAATTTCCATGGGCCAGAGTTGACAATTGTTATAATATAATCAAAATTCTGACAAAATTAATTTTTAAAGTCGCTGTTAAAGTTGTTAATGTAACATTTGAAGTGAAATAAGAGGAATACTGATGAATAAGTTTGTGACATGGTTGTCGATCACCATATCATTTTTAATAGTAATGACGAGCGTGTCAAAAGCAGATAGCAGGCAACTTCTTAGTAGTTTTCGTGATTGGGATGCTTTCGTTCTTAAAACGGATGCCGGCGAAACTGTTTGTTATATAATATCGGTACCCAAAGCCAAGACCCCAAGCTCGCTACGTCACGGTAATCCATTTATCACTGTTACCCATAAACCCTCGCGCGAAATCAGGAACGAATTTAATTTCATTGCTGGCTATAGTTTCCAAAAAGGCTCCGCTGTCAAAATGGTCATCGATAAAGCAGCCAAGGCGGATCTCTTTACAGAGCAAGACGGGGCTTGGGCGTACGATTCAAAACAGGATGACGCCATCGTTGCATCTATGAAGCGCGGTAGTAGTCTTACTCTTAATGCTCGTAGCGGACGCGGGAATGCGACGAGCTATCGTTTTTCACTTTCCGGCTTTACAGCAGCACATAACGCCATTACAAATGCCTGCCGTTAAATATAGATAGACATGCGCGGGCCCGCATGTCCGTAAACGAGATACGCTATGAAAACCTTACCACTAGGTGTTGAGCCAGTTGTTGCTCCGCGCCATACATTTGATGAGAATAGAAGCCTCATTGGTTTGTCCCATGCCGAGGTGGCGGATAAGCTACGTGAGATTGGTGTGCCTCAAAAGCAATGTCGGATGCGTGCCCAACAAGTATGGCACTGGATTTATTTCAGAGGTGCTAAAAGCTTTGAAGAGATGAGCAACATCTCCAAAGAAATGCGAATAAAACTGGCTGAAAATTTTGACGTCGGCCGCCCGGAAATTATTGAGGCACTTATCTCAAAAGACGGTACACGTAAATGGTTGATGAAGTTTCCCGATGGTCAGGAAGTTGAAACTGTTTTTATTCCGGAAGCTGACCGTGGAACACTTTGCGTGTCATCACAAGTTGGCTGCACTCTTACCTGCAAATTTTGTCACACGGGGACCCAGCGCTTGGTTCGCAATCTGACACCGACTGAAATAGTTATGCAGCTTCTTGTGGCTCGTGACTATCTTGGCGAATGGCCAAGTCCTTCAGAAGGTAGGCTCGTTTCAACTATCGTTTTGATGGGCATGGGGGAGCCGCTCTATAATTTTGACAATGTCAGCAAAGCTATGCATATCGTCATGGATGACAATGGCATCAATCTGTCAAGGCGACGCATAACGCTTTCAACATCCGGTGTGGTTCCGGAAATTTATCGGTGCGGAAAAGAAATGGGTGTAAACCTCGCTATATCTCTTCATGCGGTCAATGATAAAACTCGCAGCGAAATCATGCCAATAAACAATAAATATCCCATTGATGAATTGCTGACCGCTTGTAAAAACTATGCAGGTATCAAGAATAGCCGAAAAATAACCTTCGAATATATACTGCTTAAAGACATCAATGACAGCGATGAAGATGCGTTGGAATTAGTGAGGCTGATTAAAGAATATCAAATTCCTGCCAAAGTAAATCTCATTCCTTTTAACCCCTGGCCGGGATCGTTCTATCAACGGCCAAGTAAGGCCCGGGTTGCAAAATTTTCAGATCTTATTTTTAGCCGTGGAATATCTGCGCCGATCAGGACCACAAGGGGAGAGGATATCTTTGCCGCTTGCGGACAACTCAAGTCGGAATCTGAAAAGACGAGAAACATTAGAAAAACATAATAGATAGGGTTTGAGATAGTATTATAATGTTATATAATAACTTGTAATTGTGATGGTTATTGCTTACTTAGATTTAATAAATATTTTTTTCTTGCATGGGACATATATGAAACTCACTTCATTTACAGATTATTCAGTACGTGTACTGATGTATGTTGGCCAAAAAGACGGCGAACTTGCATCAATCCGTGAGGTGTCGGAAGCGTATGGGATTTCCAGCAACCATTTGATGAAGGTGGTGCATTTGCTGGGAAAGGGCGGATATCTGGAAACAATTCGTGGTAAAAACGGCGGCTTTCGCCTAGGCAAAGACCCGGCGAAAATCAATATTGGCGAGCTGATCAGATTTACGGAAGATGATCTGAGCATAGTAGAATGCATGGGTTGCAAAGATGGCCGTTGTGCCCTCAAAGAAGAATGCAGATTTTCTGACGTGATCGAAGAAGCCTTGCGCGCGTTTCTTGCCACGACCGATAGATATACCCTCAAGGACTTGCTCAAGGGAAAAAAGACCATAAAATTTTAGTTTGAATTAGACATCTTTTGGTTTTTTCCTCTTTAACTCGGCAACAATGTCGAGTAAAAAGGAGGGAGCAACTGTTTAGAAGGTATAAGATTATGAAAGCCCGTATTTTCAAGCCAAGCAAAAACGCCATGCAATCAGGAACGAGGCGCTCTAAAAAGTGGAATTTCGAATATGCACCGGAGCGGGCGAGGTCGCTTGATCCGTTGATGGGCTGGACTGGATCATCAGATATGAACAGCCAAATAAGATTAACCTTTGACACAAAGGAGGAAGCTGTGGCATATGCTGAGCGCAACGGAATTGATTATGTTGTCCAGGAGCCACACGTTCGTAAAAAACGTCTGAAAAATTACGCAGATATTTTTGCTTTTCGCCCCTAATCAATCCACCCGTTTTTTAATTGTGCGCCCGTAGCTCAGTAGGATAGAGCAACGGATTTCTAATCCGTAGGTCACAGGTTCGAATCCTGTCGGGCGCACCAATTATTTCAATGACTTATCTAAAATTAGCTCAGTCCTTTGTTGTTTCTAGCTACAATCTAGCTACAATTGGCAAGCACTTCCCGTATATTTAATTCTATATTTTTAATAACTTATTGCTGGATGTATTCCTGAATATGTAAGCTGTGTTATGGATTGTAATTTTTAATTGCAGTTCATATTATGAAGAATAAATGATAAAGTTTATTTTTGAATGAGTTTCTAATCATAGGATTTTACTGAATTAAGTTATATGTAGAGTTTTAAAATAGTACCAATGGAGATATTTTAATGTCTGAACGTGATATTGCTTTGATTGATGAACTAATAAACCGTTCTTCTGAAGAAAGCTTGGTGGAGTTTAAACATAATAATTCTGATAAGATGATGATAGGAAAGTTGTGTTCTGCTTTGTCTAATTCAGCTCGTATTGAAGGTAAGGACTTGGCATATGTTTTGTGGGGTATTGAAGATGGAAAACATGACTTTGTAGGCACTTCTTTTAATCCTGACGATATGACAGTAGGTAATCAAGTATTTCAATTATGGTTGACGCAGAAGCTA
>CAXBLS010000159.1:0-7161 GCA_963976585.1 uncultured Kordiimonadaceae bacterium | reverse complement strand
TATTTTAGAGTAAAGTGTTGCGTTGACCAGTTGAGACCACCGTCGAAAGCAGTCACTCAAATCCTATAAAAAAAGCCCCGGCGAACCGGGGCTTTTCTATTTTTTTAAAACGGGATTTCGTCGTCGAAGCCGGAACCGCCACCGGATGGGGCTGATCCGCCGCCTCCTCCGCCTGAACCGCCACCTTGGTTAAAGCCGCCGGATCCGCCGCCATCTTGATTAAACCCGCCACCATCACCGCCGCCGCCTTCGCCGCGACCATCAAGCATGGTGAGCTCGCCGTTGAAGCGTTGCAGAACAACTTCAGTCGTGTATTTTTCTACGCCGGCATTATCGGTCCATTTGCGGGTTTGAAGCGATCCTTCAACATAAACTTTGGAACCCTTCTTAAGGTAGTTTTCAGCAACTTTACAAAGATGTTCGTTGAAAATCACCACTCGGTGCCATTCCGTACGCTCACGGCGCTCACCTGTGGCACGGTCTTTCCATGTGTCGGATGTGGCAATGCTCAGCTGAACGATGGGTGAGCCGTCCTGTGTATGACGCACTTCCGGGTCACGGCCCAGATTTCCAATCAAAATTACTTTATTAACGCTGCCCGCCATAATGATATTTCCTTATCTAAAATTCGAATCTAATTGCGAATACCATAGCCACAGTTGAGCCAACTCGCAAAGGCTTTTTAAGGCTATTTTGCAAGTCTTTGACAAAAAGAACAAAATAAGAACTTTACTTTGCCCGAAAATGCTTTACTTTACCCGAAAATGGGGTAGAAAATACCGGTTCTTATTCATAAAAAGGGTATCTGAATGCTCACCGAAATATCCGTTCGCGGCGCAAGAGAACATAACCTAAAATCCGTCGATGTAGATATTCCCCGCGATAAACTTGTGGTTATCACCGGGCTTAGTGGATCGGGAAAGTCATCACTGGCCTTTGATACCATTTATGCAGAGGGTCAACGCCGTTATGTGGAAAGTCTTTCCGCCTACGCGCGCCAGTTTCTTGAGCTTATGCAAAAACCCGACGCCGACCATATTGAGGGGCTGTCGCCCGCCATATCCATTGAGCAAAAAACAACCTCAAGAAATCCCCGTTCCACCGTTGGCACGGTCACCGAAGTATACGACTATATGCGGCTTCTTTATGCGCGCATCGGCATTCCTTATTCACCAGCAACTGGCCTTCCGATCACCAGCCAAACAGTGAGCCAGATGGTTGATAAGATTATGGAAATAGAAGAAGGAACAAGGCTTTATCTTCTCGCCCCTATCGTACGTGGACGCAAGGGTGAATACCGTAAGGAATTTATGGAACTTCTTAAAGCAGGGTTTCAGCGCGTTAAAGTAGACGGAGAATTTTATGAAATCGAAGATGTTCCGGATCTCAATAAAAAAGTAAAGCATGACATTGAAGTTGTGGTCGACCGGCTTGTGGTGCGGGACGGACTGGAAATTCGCCTTGCCGACAGTATCGAAACCGCCCTTGAGCTATCCGAAGGACTTGTTGTTGCGGAAGTAGCAACAGATAGCGCAGAGCGCACTTTATTTTCAGCCAAGTTTGCCTGTCCAGTGTCCGGTTTCACCATCGAGGAAATTGAACCAAGGCTGTTTTCTTTTAATAACCCGTTTGGCGCCTGTCCCACCTGCGACGGGCTTGGAAAAAAGCTTTACTTTGATCCTGAGCTTGTGGTGCCTGACAAGAAATTAACGCTAAATGATGGCGCGCTCGCCCCATGGGGCAAATCCAACTCGCCTTATTATGCCCAGACTCTGGAAAGCATTGGCCGCCATTACGGTTTTAAGACCACCACGGCCTTTGAAAAACTTCCTGATAAAGTACAGGACGTTCTTCTTCATGGCAGCGGCGATGAAGAAATTGAAATCACTTATAATTCTGACAATATCAAAAGCTATAAGGTTAAGAAAAGCTTCGAAGGCATCATAGGAAATATCAAACGCCGTTGGCGCGAAACCGATAGCACAATGATGCGCGAGGAACTCGCCAAATATCAAAGCTCCACCACTTGCGATGCTTGCAATGGTCACCGTCTGAAAGCGGAAGCGCTAGCGGTAAAAATTGACGGTAAGCATATAAGCGAAATCACTGAACTTTCAGTAGGCCGGTGCTATGAATGGTTTCAAGCACTCACAGCAAAACTTACCGATAAAGAAAATGAAATTGCCAGCCGAGTGCTTAAAGAAATATCAGAACGCCTTGGCTTTCTAAATAATGTCGGGCTTGAGTATCTCAGTCTGTCACGCACTTCCGGCACGCTTTCTGGTGGGGAAAGTCAGCGCATCCGCCTCGCCAGCCAAATAGGCTCTGGCCTAACGGGTGTGCTTTACGTTCTTGATGAGCCCTCCATTGGCCTCCATCAACGCGATAACAGCCGTCTTCTTAAAACACTTTCCAATCTTCGCGATATGGGGAATTCTGTTTTGGTGGTTGAACATGATGAAGAAGCAATTTTAAGCGCAGATCACGTAATCGACATGGGTCCCGGCGCAGGTGTTCACGGCGGCGAAGTCGTCGCCCAAGGTACACCGAAACAAATCATGAGTAACAAGAAAAGCCTGACCGGAAAATATTTGAGCGGCAAGCTTTCTATACCTGTACCAAGTGAACGACGTAAAGGTCATTTTGCTGGAAAAAAACGCAAAGAGATCGTCATCAAAGGTGCGCGCGGTAACAACCTAAAAAACGTAACCGCAAAATTCCCGCTTGGGGTTATGACCTGTATTACTGGTGTATCGGGGTCCGGGAAATCAACACTGACCATTGATACACTTTATAAGGCGGTCGCCCGTAAAATAAACCGCAGCCGCGTCATTCCAGGCAAACATGACGATATCACCGGGCTCGAATTTATTGATAAGATCGTTGAAATTGATCAAAGTCCGATTGGCCGCACACCACGGTCAAACCCTGCCACATACACAGGAGCGTTTACACCGATCCGTGATTGGTTTGCTGGCCTTCCCGAGGCAAAAACCCGTGGCTATAAACCAGGAAGGTTTTCCTTTAACGTAAAAGGTGGTCGCTGCGAAGCCTGTCAAGGCGACGGTGTGATCAAGATCGAAATGCATTTCCTTCCCGATGTTTATGTAAAATGTGATGTCTGCAACGGCAAGCGCTATAACCGCGAAACGCTTGAGGTTAAATTCAAGGGTAAATCCATTTCCGATATTCTCGATATGACCGTTGAGGACGGAGTTGAATTTTTCGCCGCCATCCCGTCTGTTCGCGATAAAGTCAAAATGATGCAGAAGGTTGGCCTTGATTACATAAAGATCGGTCAGGCCGCCACCACCCTATCCGGCGGCGAAGCGCAGCGCGTTAAATTATCCAAAGAACTTTCAAAACGCTCAACTGGTCGTACACTTTATATCCTCGACGAACCAACCACAGGTCTCCATTTCGAAGATATTAAAAAATTGCTCGAAGTCATCCAGGCTCTGGTCGATATGGGTAACACTGTCATCATCATTGAACATAACCTTGATGTTATAAAAACGGCCGACTGGATTATCGACATCGGACCCGAGGGCGGCAGTGGTGGCGGAATGATCATCGCCGAAGGGACGCCGGAAAAAGTTGCCACCGTGAAAGAGAGCTTTACAGGTGAGTATCTACAAAAAGTCCTGTAAATTAGATTGATCTAATATGCTCCAATTTGGGGCACTTTATGGTGAATAATAGGTTAATACTTCATCTATTTCTACGAATAAAACTGCCTATAAAACAAATACTTCTCTTTCACATTAGTAAGTTAACCCATTGTTTTTATTCATATTTATAAAGATATGAGCATTTAAGAAACAAATTATTATAAAATTTTCAACTTTGTTAACTTTTTGTTAACTAATAGGCCATATATTGATAATATTACAGATGCCCAAACATAACTGTAATACCATAATACTCAACTTACTCCATTTTGATGCGCCTGCTTTGCCCAAGCAGGCGTTATCATTTTTGGGCTACTCTTTTCCAAAAAATAATGCTATCAGCATGCCGAACTTGGTATTGGACAAAAGATGAGCATTTCCCCTATTCATATCATTGGCGGCGGCATGGCCGGTACGGAAGCGGCATGGCAACTTCTGTGCGCAGATATCCCGGTCATTCTCCATGAAATGCGCGGCGTTAAAAGCACCAATGCCCATGAAACAGATGGGCTGGCGGAAATGGTGTGTTCAAACAGTTTCCGTTCTGATGATATGGAAAACAATGCGGTCGGACTGCTGCATGAAGAAATGCGTCGGCTCGGCAGTTTGATGATGGAAGCTGCCGAAGTCACCAAAGTACCCGCTGGCAGTGCTCTTGCCGTCGACCGTGACCATTTTAGCCAGTATGTACAGGAAAAACTGCTTGCTCACCCGCTCTTTACGTTGGAGCGCGGAGAAGTCGATACGGTACCACCAGAAAGTTGGGGCGATGTCATCATCGCGACTGGCCCCCTCACCTCCGATGCGCTGGCACAGGCGGTGCTTAAGATCACGGGCGTTGACGAGCTGCAGTTTTTTGATGCTATCGCGCCAATTATCTACAAAGAAACTATCGACTTTAACAAAGCCTGGTTCCAATCCCGTTATGATAAAGGTGATGGTGCAGACTATATCAACCTACCGATGAGCAAAGATCAGTATTACCAGTTCATCGACGACATAACAGACGGTGAAAAATCGGACTATAAAGACTGGGAAACCGACATCCCCTTCTTTGAAGGCTGTATGCCCATTGAAGTCATGGCAGAACGAGGCCGCGAGACCCTATCGTTTGGCCCAATGAAGCCGGTTGGCCTTGATAATCCCCACTCGGACGAGCGCCCTTACGCCGTTGTCCAGCTGCGGCAGGATAATAAGCTTGGAACGCTCTATAATATGGTCGGTTTCCAAACCAAGCTTAAATATAATTTCCAGAAGGAAATATTCAGAAAAATACCTGGTCTTGAGAAAGCTGAATTCGCCCGTCTCGGCGGCCTTCACCGCAACACATTCATCAACAGTCCGAAACTGCTTGATGACCAACTGAGACTGAAATCTATGCCGCGACTTCGTTTTGCCGGGCAAATCACTGGCGTTGAAGGTTACGTGGAAAGTGGCGCCATGGGCCTAATGGCAGGTCGCTTCCTTGCCGCACAACGTCACGGCAAGGATATATCAGCCCCACCCGTCGTCACCGCCTTTGGTGCGTTGATTAACCACATCACCGGCGGTCACATCGAAGGAGCCGGAACCGCCAAAAGTTTTCAGCCTATGAATGTCAATTTTGGCATTATGCCCCCGCTTGAGCAGAAAAAACACGAATTGGACGGGCGTATGGTGAAAATTAAACGTAAAGACAGAAAGCCGCTCAAATCAAAGCGTGCCTTGGACGCCCTTGCTGTGTGGTTAGACGAGACCGAAAAGAGCCGAGAAAAATAACCGGCACTGGCGAGGAAACATGCTTGCTTTCTCATTGATATTAAAAGGATCATAGCCAGCCTTCTTAATCATATTAAGATAACTGTGGCTAAGTGCTGTTAGCAAAAATAGAGATCGCACATCTTTGCTGAGAGTGCTTTTTTCATCGGCAATTTGCTTGAGATACCGTTCAGCATTCTGACATAGTGCTCCAACCATGGCTCTAATACCGTCGGTCGCTTCCATGGAGAACAGCTCTCTCTTGCTCACTCCATATTCGTCAAGCAGGTCCTGCGGCAGCGAAAGCTTATTTAGGGAAATTTGATAGCGCAGGGCCCGTAAGGTACCGATAAGCCCCCATACCAGCCCAAGATCATGGGTGAGCGATAAAACACGCTGTTCCCGCTCCCCAAGCATCCAGGCCGCGATTTCCATTAGGTTTCCCGACGTGTTTCCCAAATAGCTTTCAAAATCACTGAGCTCAGCCGGGTTTTCATCATAGATATCCGCGGCTCTCGCATCAATCACTCTCATAAACATATCCGCCGTTAAGCCGTGCCTGTGAAATGCAGCATTTAACGGTAGTACCACCTCATGGTTTCGCGGTTTTCCCTCCGCTATTCCTTCAATGGCTTCTCGCCACCACTGCAAGCGTATCTCACCTAACATGGGCTCACTAACCGCTTCCCTTATTTTTGCGACTTCATGATTAAACGCGTAGAGAGAATATAGGTCTTCTCTTATCTCGGACTTGGCAAACAATGTTATTAAAAAACGATCATAATCATGCTTTTTAGTGGCGCTGGCGCAGTATGTTTCTATTTCTGACATATGCCTTAAATGACTGAAAAGCATAAAAGATACAAGAGTCTTTTTGACGCATGGTTAATTTACTGTTAAGTTTACACTCGTTCTAAAGAAACACACAGGGTGATCCTGAATATAAGGGACGCAGAACTTAATACTTTTTGAGAGGGTAAAATTATGGGTAAAATTTTAGAATCGTTACCACTAACCATAATCGCCGGTGTCGTTCTCACCGTGGTTATGATTTTCGTCACAGACGCAATGCAAAATAGCCAGATGAGCGCGCCGGAAGCGGCCGTATCTGACGCTATGAACAATATGTAAGGAGGAATAAATCATGGACGCAGAACTATTTCTAATTCGTTACCTCCACGTCATTAGTGGCATTATGTGGATTGGTATCCTTTGGTACTTTAACTTTGTACAAATTCCAAGTATGCCAAAAATACCTGATGAGCAAAAACCAGCCATCGGTAAAGTGATCGCCCCGGAAGCCCTATTCTGGTTCCGTTGGGGTGCCTTCTTCACCGTCTTCTTTGGTCTTGCTCTCGCATGGAGAAGCGGATACATGATGGACGCGCTAATGCTTAAAGAACCAAACATTGGTTTTGGCATGTGGCTTGGCCTGATCATGGCATTCAATGTCTGGTTTATTATTTGGCCAGCACAGAAAATTGCCCTTGGTATCGTTGAAGCAGACGCCGCCTTAAAACCGGCAATGGCAAGACGTGCAATGCTCTTCAGTCGCACCAACACAATGCTTTCCATCCCAATGCTCGCCAGCATGATCTCGGTGCAAAACCCGATCATGTAAGCTTCTGGGACTATAGAATTGGAAAAGCCGGACTTTTTAGTCCGGCTTTTTTTGTGGTTGAGATAACTCATTTCAACGTCTGCTTTCGACGGTGGTCTCAACCGGTCGATGCAACACATGCTTCAAATCTCT
>CAXBLS010000158.1:0-7171 GCA_963976585.1 uncultured Kordiimonadaceae bacterium | reverse complement strand
CGTGAAATTATCATTGAAATCCTCAGCAAATATAATCCTGTGATCGAACCGGAATATTTCATAACCACTGTGAAAAATCAAGGACAGGTTCTTTATGATCACGAGATAGAAGCCTTAAGGTCACTCCCGCCGTCTTCAAATTATCTCTCGTTGAGCGCAGTAGATCAAAGTCTTTTTGTCGATTTTTTCTTTTTGCCCACAGATCCGATATCACATGATTTTACGCGGTTTGATGCGATATTTGCTTTCGTGATCTGGATGGTTGAAGACGAATTTATCGATGAGAAAATGGAACTCCTTTATCTTGATTTTCTGAACCGCGCTGCGGGTCACGGGATCAGCTATATTGAATTTACCAATGGTTTTCCGCCCAGTGTTGAAAGTATCGATAAACTGGCAAATTGGTCAGAGAAATTTTTCGAAGAAACAGGTGTTGTTGTGCGCTGGAACCTGGGACAACTCCGTTTCCTTCCGGCTGAAATGAACGGTGAGATGATAAAAACATGGAACCAGCTTTTGGTAGAACATCCATCCAACGTCATTGTCGGCACCGATCTTTACGCCATTGAGCGTGGCAATCCGGCACTTGAAAAGGCGCAGGCCGCATATGGCTATCTTAGTGGGTACAACAGTGAAAACCCGGATCACCCGCTTAAGATGACCATGCATGCAGGTGAGATGGGCGACCCACGCAATGTCCGTGACGCAATGATCATGGGGGTTTCAAGAATTGGCCACGGTGTTCTCCTTCAGGATGATCTGGTAACTCTTGAATATGCGCGCAATCTGAAAATCGGGATCGAGATGAACATTAACAGTAATCATCAGCTTAGCGTCCATGATAAGCTGGCGTCACCGCATCCGTTCCTACGCTTCTTGAGGTTGGGAATTCCTGTGAGCCTCTCGACCGATAACGACGGGATTTTTGGTACCAGTATTTCCAAGGAATGCATTGCCGCCGTTAGCACCACCGATGTCAGCTACGCGGAACTTCAGGCGATGAGTTATAATAGCATCAGTACCAGTTTTGCCAGGCCGAAAACGAAAGACATACTGACAAACCGGTTGCGTCAAAGCTTCACATTGTTTGAACAGCAATATCTTAACTAGCCTTTAAGGGCGCCGGCGGTCAGGCCCTGAACGATAAACTTTTGAATATAGGCAAAGAAGATACAGACCGGGATAAGCGCGAGGATCATCGCTGCCGCCATCTGGCCCCAGTCCACCGAAAATTTGGTAACAAAATTCATAATGCCAGCCGGGAAGGTCATTTGTGACTGGCGATTGATAAACATCAGCGCAAACAAAAGCTCAGACCAGGCGGCGGTAAAGACAAAACCGAGCGTCGCGCCAATTCCGGGCAGACAGAGCGGCAAGGTAATTTTTTCAAAGGCCTGAAGTCGGCTGCAACCATCAATCATAGCCGCTTCCTCAAGCTCTACTGGTGATCCGTCAAAGAAAGATTGCATTAAAAAGCAGGCAAACGGAAGGTTAAAAGCGGTGTAAACAAGAATAAGACCGGTGAGACTATCCACCAGATTGATGAAGGTCAGCACATTATAAATTGGCGCAATAATCATGACAATAGGGAACATTTGCGTGACAAGTAAAATTGTCATGATGGCGACTTTCCCTTTGAAATTAAAACGCGATAACGCGTAACCGGCGAGGCAGGAAATTATCGTCACCATTGCCGCTGTCGTGAAGGACACAATGAAACTATTGAGAAAATAGTCCGGGAAACTGCCCTCTACCAATACTGAATAATAATGATCAAATGTGATCATGCTCGGCCAGGCGACAATACCTTCAGAGAATAATAAACGGTCAGGCGTCAGAGAAATTTTCAGCATCCAGAAAACCGGAAACAACGTAAAGACCAGAAAGCCGATAATGAATATATATTTTGAATTTCTTATCATAGGATGTCACACATAAGTTGTCATTTTCTGGCGAATTCGGCCGAGGATGAAGCCATAAACCATCAACATGCTAAGCAGCGCGATCGAGATCACCGAAGCATAGCCAAAATCCATTTTTTGGTAGGCGGTATCATAAATATAGGTGGCAACGATTTGTGTCGAATTGGCTGGTCCGCCATTGGTCATAACAATGATAATTTCCGCAAAATTGGCAATCCAGATCGCCCGGATCAGCAACGTGATGACAATGGTCGGCAGGATCAGCGGCAGGGTGATATAACGAAAAGCTGCAAAGCCACTAACCCCGTCAATATTGGCCGCTTCATAAATAGTGTTGGGGATAGAGCGCAGTGCTGCCAGCAGCATGATGGTAAAAAACGGTATTCCGAACCAGACGTTGGCAACAATCGGGCCCCACATGGCATGATCGGGATCACTGAGTATATTTTCAGGACTGTCCATCAGTCCGAGCCATTCAAACAAATAAGGAAGCGGTCCGGTCACCGGATTAAACATCCACACCCACATGAGGCCAATCAGGAACGACGGTACCGCCCACGGGACAAATAACACTGGCTGAATTAACTTTATCCCGGTAAAGCCGCTATTTAAGATAAGTGCAAGGCCAAGCCCCAGTGTGAATTGGAAAAAAAGTGAGGTCGATGTCCAGAACAGCGTGTTCACGAGGCTCATGGTAAAAATATCGTCTTCACTGAGAATACGTACGAACTGATCAAGGCCGACGAATTCTTTGGTCCCGGATATAAGGTCAAAATCATAAAAGGCGTATGATATCCCAGTCACCAGTGGCACCAGTACCAGCAGAAAAATAAAAATCAGCGTCGGTAAAAGATAAAGCCATGGCTCACTGAGTTTACTCATTCTCTGCCATCCATTTCTTCTGGGAGGCCGAAAGAAAATCAGCCCACAGGGTTGCAGTTTCTTCTGGTGTTTGATCACCCAGCATCATCGCCTGCCCAGATTGTACCACGGTGATGCTGTCAAATTCGGCAATGTCGGACAGATGATTGGGATTAATCAGATAAGACCAGCGATCATCCTGTGTTGTTTCCAACCAGCCAGCACCAACGCCGTCGGCGTCAAAAATATCCTTTGAGAGCTCCTTATAGATCGGCACAAGGCCAGAGCGCTGCGCCCAGGCCTGATGATTTTCGCGGGACAGCAGGTGTGCTACCAGTTTGAAAGCAGATTGTTTTTTTGTTGATCCCTCAAGCACCGACCAGCCAATATATCCAAGATGCGGAAATGATTTTCCGCTTGGTCCCAGCGGCATGGGCGCCGAGCCATAATCATCATCGTCCATGCGCTTGCGTAAAGAGGTCAGTGCATCCGGCGTTTGATGGAGCATGGCACAGGCACCAGAATAAAATCCTGAAACCGTTTCATTAAGACCCCAATTGAGGCTATCCTGCGGTGCGTAACCGTTTTTATAAATATCACGGATCAGCGTAAGTCCCTTGACCGCGCCTTCGTTATAGAAAACGCTGTTACCGTCTGCGTCAAAAAACTGGTCTGATCCGTTCATGGTTGTCATGATCCAATAGTAAAAGACCGCACCACCGCGGCCGCCGTGATGACAATATCCCGACACACCGGGGAGTTCTGATATTTTTGCGGCCGTTTGATAAAATTCATCCATGGTCAGCGGTGGATTTTCAATACCAGCTTTTTTAAATAGCTTTTTATTATAAAGCATCGCCCGCAGATAATAACCGTAGGGCACCGTGTAAATCCGGTCACCGATACTGCCGTATTTCAGGGTGTCTTCTTCCATATCATCGTCAAAATCCACGGTTTTAAGAAAGTCTGTCATATCGGCAATCTGACCGCCGCTTACATAACGGGAAAGCCAGAAATCGGGCATCTCAATCACGTCCGGATACTGGCCACCGGCGATCATCATGCTTAGTTTTTCGAAGGCCTGCCCCCAACTAAGTGAAATCACGTCAACCTTCATTCCCGGATTATCTGCTTCAAACTGATCAAGTTGTTTACGTAAAAGCCCGGTTCGGTCAGCCGAAGTATTGACCTCGACGATAAGCAGATTATTAGGATCATGATCCTTATCAGACGTGGCCTGCCAGGCCGCAAAGCCGAGCACAACAATGATAAATGTAATCGCCGCCTTGATCATGATTAAGTTTATTCCTCTAAGTTAAGGATCATTCTATCAACCCCGCCGCAAATTGAAATTTCTTTTTTCGGTCATAGCGGTTATATTGAAAAGAATAACGAAAAAGACGGGCACTACACCAATGGATAAAATATATATAACGGCCGATGAGCTGCTTTCTTCATCACTAAAACTTGGGCAAATGATCGTAGAAGACGGCTTTTGTCCTGATTTTATTGTCGGTGTTTGGCGCGGCGGTACCCCGGTGGGGATTGCGGTTCAGGAGCTGCTCGATTTTTGTCACATCAAAACCGATCACTTTGCCATTCGCACCTCAAGCTATACCGGCATTGCCGAACAGGAAGCGAAGGTCAAAGTCTACGGCCTTCATTACCTGATTGATAATATGAACCATGATGACAGCTTGCTGATCGTGGATGATGTGTTTGACAGTGGTCGCAGTGTTAAGGCGATCATTCATGAGCTTGACGTTCATATGCGCAAAAATATGCCCACCGATGTGCGGGTCGGCACCGTTTATTATAAGCCGAGCAAAAACCTCACCAAACGCATTCCCAATTATTATGTTCATAAAACCGAAGACTGGCTGGTCTTCCCCCATGAACTTGATGGCCTCACCGATGAGGAGATCCTGTCTTCAAAACCGGACGCGGAAATGCTGGTGAGATTAAGAGCAGAGTGCGAGAAGAAGTAGTTGGAAGAGCTTGACTTCACATTCACCGCAAAGATTTGGATTTATCAGGGTAAGGGCACGTGGCATTTTATCAGCGTGCCCGCTGAGCAATCAGACCAGATTAAATTTTTCACCTCCCCGGATATCACCGGGCGAAAAAGGCGCGGTTGGGGATCTGTGCGGGTGAGCGCCACCATCGGCGATGCCACATGGCAGACATCAGTATTTCCTAGCAAGTCATCCGGTCAATATATCCTGCCAGTAAAAGCGGAAATTCGAAAAAAAACAAAAATAGCTGATGGCGACGATGTGCAAGTCACCCTCAATATCAAAACCGGACTTTAAACAGTATCAATCGGTAATCATAAAGGCATTCTCGCCCACATATTCTTCCATGATCACCCCGTCTGGGATCGTTTTTGGTTCGCGTACACGGGTTGAGTGGAGCATTTCTACCTTCCACATATCGCCAACTTTCACAACCACCGCACTTTCAAGCCATGTCAGGCTTATTTCTTCACCGTCAGTGGTTCTGAGGTCGGCCCTGTTCCAATAGCTGATCCAGACTGAGCCCTGGTTTTTCTGCGCCCTGATCACCGAAAAATAATTGCGGCGTTCAATGGCACCCTCTGCGTTCCTTGCGACATTGACCAAGTCGTCCATACTCCATATTTCACCATTTTCAAGCAAGTGATAGTCATTCGTGCCAAAAGCCACCATCCCGTCATAATCGTAGGCTGACATGGCAGCAAACATACCCTGAACAGCGTGAAATGCATCGTCTTCGTCGTTGGCAAATGCCGGACCACCAAAGAAAATAACCGTAAGTAGCAATATTGATTGTATTTTTTTCATAAGACCCCCTTATATATTTTGTCTTGCGAAAACCCTAGTTGCGAATTATGTCTGAAATGGGGCAGATCAAAGCGAATAGGTGAGCGTGCCCGCTTCAACCGCGGAACCAGCAACCTGAACTTTTGAAATGGCACCGCCATCTTTAAAAACACGCACTTCAATCACGCCGGGTTTTCCCATGGCCTCGCCCTGAATACCCAAATAAGAAACCTGATCTTCAAAATCCAGCACCCCGTGGTGGGCAAGATAAAGTCCGGCCGGACCATTGCCGTTTCCGGTTACCGGATCTTCGTTGATGCCGATGGCCGGGGCAAACATGCGCCCGTGGGTTTTATAAGCGCCAGCGTCTTCGACACTCATAACAAAATACCCGGTATGACCAATTTTTGCGGTCAACACTTTAAGCGCGTCAAAATCCGGTTTTATCCCATGAAGTGTTTCCGTATTATTTATGGCAATAACCACTTTGCCATGGCCAGTTGAAGCAAATTGAACCGGCAGACCCGCCGCCAGATCACTACGGTTAAGCCCCAGCGCCAACAACGCCTCATCCACATGATCCGCGCTTAATATATCGCCCATTTCCGGTGTGCCCTGGGTCATGATGATCTTAATGCCATCACCGTCACGTTCAATATCCACGGGCAGTATTCCGGCCCCGGTTTTGCTCATCACCCGGCTACTGGCAATATTATTAAGCTTGGCCCGAAGATAATGACTGGCGATGGTCGCATGACCGCAAATCGGCACCTCGGTCGCCGGGGTAAAATAACGCACGTGAAGGTCGGCATCATCCGCGCTCAGTAAGAACGCCGTTTCCGAAACACCCGCGAAAGCGGCAATCGCCTGCATTTGCGCGGTGCTAAGGCCGTCCGCATCAAACACGACGCCGGCGCGGTTTCCTTTGCCCACTTCGCTGGCAAAGGCATCCATCAGGTATATCTGGATATCGCTCATCTTAAAATATCTCCCGCGTCACCGCTCGCTAGCCTTGCCGCGTTTCAGGGCTGCGAAAATCCCGTAAACGCTGATCAACAACCACGCCACCTCAATGGTCACCGCCGACAGGTTATAATCAACATAAAGTGATATCAGAATAAGCCCGGCGCCAACGGCATTAAACGCCGAAAAAGGCACTCTTTTAACGTCCATACGGTCCGCATGAACAAGTCCGTAAACCACAAGGATCAACGCCACCCCAATCAACCCGATAATATCAAATATCATAACCCCTCCGTTAAGTTAATTGGCATCAGGTTAATCGCGCCAGCCGCATTTCGCAATGGCAAATACCATATATTATAGTCGGATGATCCGATTACCCCTCATTTCTCTGATCGTGTCTCGGGCCTTCTATGCTGAGCCATATATCAAAGGCCAGCGAAGGCATCAAACGGCGGTCCGCTATACAGGATATTGCCAATATGCTAATATAGGGCAACTTAAACATAAAAAAGGGGTATAAATTATGGATGTTATTGCGAATGTAAATTGGTTGGCCACCGGCGTCGGCACCATCGTTGCGTTTCTTGTCGGCTGGGCGTGGTATAGCCCATTGTTATTTGG
>CAXBLS010000157.1:0-7192 GCA_963976585.1 uncultured Kordiimonadaceae bacterium | reverse complement strand
GTGAATTCGATGGATGGGTACCTACTTTTTAGTTCCTTGACGAGCAGGATCAGGGCATCTATCTGTGCCGGGGGATAGGTTTCCTGCATTTTCTGGTGATCTGAGTGATACCAGTTGGGGTAGCGGCCAAGATTGACCAGCTCTATACTCAAAGTCCGCGAATTCCAGCCTGAGGTATGGTTGGCGATACGGTTGTCGGGCACATACTGTTCAATGGTGCCGTCACGGTCGATATAGTAATGCCCGGAGGCGCCAGTGCCATTATCATAAAGCACGCGTTCGCCGTACTCACGTGCTTCCTTCATATCCGTAAGCTCGGTCGCGTGAATAACGATCATATTTAGCTCGTCCGTGGTGCGTGCGCTTAGTTCTAACCAGTAAGGAAGTTTATGGTCGCGTATGTCCGGTTCGTCACCAAGTCCAATCCAGCCGCAACCGGATAGAGACAAGAAAAGCGACAGACCGATAATAATATAGATAAATTTCTTCATATGAATTCTATAGCCGACAAGCTTCGTTATGGCAATTGTCTTATTCTTTAAATAGAGACTATTTCATTGCAATGAAATTTGAAATTTCATAAGCTCGAAAAGTTTCGGAATAAATAGAATATTTTTAGCAGGTCAGTATGAGCGATAAAAGCAAGAATCCCTATCAATCCTTGCCCGACGATAAATTTTGGAAAATGGGTGTTCAAAGCAGGCAGGCTCACGGATATTATGAGAATATATGGCAACCAAAATTTAAGATTAAAAAAAAATCAAAAATTGTTGCGGCTGGGTCCTGTTTTGCCCAGCATGTGGGGAAGTGGTTAAGCAAAAAAGGATTTTCATTTTTACCGTCGACGCTCGACACGGAACATAATTTCTCATTCGCATTTGGTAATATCTATAGTACAGCATTGCTGCGTCAGTGGCTTGAAGCTGCGCTCGCCCAAAAAGATCTTTCGAATATCTATCATGAAGAAGAAGGTCGATTTTATGATCTGTTGCGGCCTGCCTTTATGGCGGATGGTTTTAAGTCGAAGAAGGCCTTAATAAAATCCAGAACCGATGCGTTGAAAGAAATGTATGCACAGATTAGTCAGGCGGATGTTTTTGTCTTTACGCTCGGTCTAACCGAGAGCTGGAATGATGTCGACGGCGTTGTTTATCCCATGTGCCCCGGAACTCTGTGCGGTGAGTTTGACAACGAAAAGCATTTCTTCAAGAATTATGACGTAGCCGAAAATATGGAAGAAATGACAAAGGCTATTGAATTGGTGCGTGAGATTAACGCAAATGTAAAATTCCTGCTGACGGTTTCACCAGTTCCGCTAACAGCAACGGCTTCTGAAAATCATGTTTTAACGGCAACCTGTTTGTCTAAATCCGTGCTCAGGATTGTTGCGGGAATGCTGACAAGTCAAAATCCTGATATTGATTACTTTCCGTCCTACGAAATTATAACAACGCATGCGAATAAGGGACGTTTTTTCAAGGATAACATGCGCGACGTGACTGAAGAGGGGGTTTCGCATGTAATGGCGCATCTAGAGGCGGTCATGCTGCCTTATGAATTTAAAAAAGCAAAGAAGAAAGAACGTCTGGAAGCAGAGATGCTGGAACAGCATCTGGTGCAGGCAGATGATGTGGCCTGTGAGGAAATGGTGCTGGAAACTCTTAGAAATAAGTACCAATCGATAGAAGCTTCCCGATTTATTTTGATCGGTGACAGTCATATGGGGCGAATTTCAAAATGTCTGGCGCAAAAGGGTATCCCGCATAGTGGTGGCGCGTTTATGGATGCGAGTTCGTGGGACAAAGGACTGTTTCATTTGGATGATGACGAATATATGGTGCTACTAGACGGTAGAGAAGGTCGTAATCGCTGGATTGATACATTGGAAAATCTTAGGGTCAGCGAAATGAAAACTGGCAAAAAACCGATAATTTTGACCAATGTTGGGTTTCAGACGAATAGATCTGCGATCAGGCTGATGCGTTGGATGGATGAGACAGGCGGAAATTCGAATATAGACCCTAAACTTGCGGTGAAATTTTTTGATCAAGTCTATGACAAGCAGGTTGGTTTTTTAAATCGTCTTAAGGAAGCCGGGTTAGAAGTTTTGGTTATTTCTGATCCGCCAATTCATCATTTGGACGAAAGCATGCGTGATCATGACGCCTACATTCGGTTTTACGAGAAGATTTTCGAAATCGTGTTGAAGAAGAATGGCATAAAACTATTTAACGCCCGGGAATGGCGCGAGAAAGGCAAGGGATTTGCCAAAGATTCTCACATTTTTCTGGATGGCAGTCCGGACTGGGTCCACGGCAGTGAAACATATTACGAAGAACTGACAGATAAGTTGCTCAGCAAATACAAATAGCCTCAAGCTCCAAAGCTCCGATCTCGGGATGCTGGTGAAAAATAGTCGCAAACACTTTTTATAATTACTTTTCAGTTTAAGATTTAACTGAAAGAATTAAACTTGTTAAGCTTAAGTGAGTAAAACTCTGCTCATTAATCATTATTTAAGTAATGTTTGCTAACGTCATTATTGCATATGAGCTATTTAAAATAGATTGACCGGCGATGAGTGAAAATAGCAGTAGATTTGAGAAATGAAGAGCACTGAAAGTAATTTCGCGCAGAAAAAGTTAAGTGATTGGTATCCCGCCTTAATATGCCTTTCTCTCTCTTTTATATTTCTTGTTTATTTAACATTTTCACCTACTGGAAAAACCGAACTGGCAGTCGTGTATCTGCCGGGCACAGAAGCCGATGAGGGATTTGCGCGCACCATAAACGCAGGAGCATATGCAACTGGTGTAGGTGGATTTGACAATATTGTCCTCGTAACCGTTTCCAATGAAGAATTATCAGATGAGGTAATCAGCCAGCTCTATGAGAATGGAGCGTTGGTTGTTATCAACGGTATTGCTTCTGGCGGTTGTTTTAGTTGAATTAGGGATTGGGGAAACAAAACTTTCCCAAGAAATTGAAGTAAGGAAATAAAATGAACGAATTAACATCATTACAATTGAAAGCAGCAAAGTATATTTTATTTGCGATTTGGGGAGTTGTTAGCGTTATCGTAGCAACGGGGGTATTGTTAAATGCTGAAAATTGGTTAGTGATAGTAGCTGTGGCGGTGGTGATCGCTGCAGCGACCACAATTCAATGGAAAAGAGCTGCAGTAGAGCGATCTTACCGCTATTTAAGTGCGGTTGCACTCGCTGGACTGGTTGGATTTTGGCTCTATTTATTTACTGGCCATCCATGGCAAATTGATATTCATATGAGTTTCTTTGCTGTTCTCGCGCTAACAGCTATTTACTGTGATAAAGAGGCAATTTTGGTTTCGGCAGCGACAATTGCGGTACATCACCTTGCTCTTAATTTTTTATTGCCGAGTGCTGTTTTTCCCGACGGTGCCGACTTCATGCGCGTGGTGCTCCATGCGGTAATTGTTGTGATTGAAACTGCATTTTTGTTCTACCTTGCTACGCAACTTGAAAAAGCATTCCAGTTTTCCGCTAGTGCATTGGCAACAAGTAAGCAGGAAGCAGAAAAAGCACATGAAGCTACAAAGCTTGCCAAAGAGGAAAGTGAAAAGTCGCGGGAAACATTGGCGCAGTTGGAACGATCACAGGAAAAAGCGAAGGAGTTGGTGACAGAACAGGATCAATTCCGTGAAAGCACCGAGCAGGAACGCCGCGAACAATTAGAGAGCATGGCTGTCGAGCTTGAGCAAACATTGCAATCTGTTTCGGAGAACCTTATTCAGTATTCGTCTGATCTTGATGCAAGTGCAGGTGACCTCTCAAGTCTCGCAGAAACTGAGAAGAAATATACCGATGACGCAGTAAGCACAGCTGAGGTAAGTTCTGGTGATATTCAATCGGTTGCTTCAGCGGTTGAGGAGCTTTCCTCTTCTATCCAGGAAATCACAAGACAGGTCGATACAACGACGTCTTTCTCTTCCAACGCTGTAGAATATGCAAAGAAAACCAGTGATACCGTCCGTAATTTATCTGAACAGGCCTCTAAAATTAATGATGTCTTGAAAATAATATCTGATCTTTCAGAACAGACAAACTTGCTTGCCCTGAACGCAACAATCGAAGCCGCACGGGCAGGTGATGCGGGCAAAGGCTTTGCAGTTGTTGCTTCAGAGGTGAAAAACCTTGCAACCCAATCTGCATCCGCAACAGAGGATATTGCACAGCAGATAACGTCAATGCAAGAAGCAGTCAAGGAATCGGTAGCATCTATCGAAGAAATTGCGAATCTGATCAATCAAAGTAATGAAAGCACGGTTTCAATATCGCACTCTATTCAGGAGCAAAATTCTGCGACGGGTGAAATATCAAGAAGCGCTCAAAATGCTTCTGAGAACACCATTGAAACGGCATCTAGCATTGAAAAAATCCAGGAAATTGCTGAACAAACTGGTGGAGCAAGCAATCGAATTGAAAAAGCCGCTGAAAAAATATCTTCGCAATCAGATAGATTAAGTTCTGAAATCAAGCAGATAGTGACAGAACTTCGTCGTCAGGCTCAAGGCTAGTGTTAGTTTAATAACCAGAGTTTATTGGTTGACCAATTATAATATGCGCCCGTTTGGTTAAACCGAACGGGCGTTCTTTAATTTATCCCCAAAGTTCGGGTGTCGGGATGCTGGCGATGCCGCCATCGGCATATTCAAGTGCATGTTCAATATCCTGCTCGAGAAAGAGGGGGCCATCAATATCCACGAATTGGCATAACTGGCCGACCACATAGCTTGGTGCCATGCTTAAGGATGATCCTGTCATATTACCAACCATCAAGCCTTTATTGTCGCGCTGGGCCATGTGAACGATTTTAAGGGCGTCGGTAAGTCCGCCGCATTTATCAAGTTTGATATTAATCACATCATATCTTCGGGCGTTTTGCTCGTACTCCGCACTATCAAGGCAGCTTTCATCAGCACCAAGTGGCACGTCCGATGTATATTCTTCGAGCATCTCATCTTTGCCACGTACCAGCGGCTGTTCTATCATTGCAAGGCCCAGTCTTTTGCAATGCGGGGTATATTCCTTAAGTTCTTCAAAGCTCCAGCCCTGATTGACGTCGACGATTAAATTCGCATCTGGACGCGCGGCGCGGATGGCTTCAAGCCGTTCAATGGGTTGATCGGCGGAAAGCTTCACTTTCAGATTTGGATATTTCGAATATTCAAGTGCTTTTGCGGCCATGGCCTCCGGCGTTTCGATGCTGACAGTGGCGACGGTGGCGAGCGGTTTTGGCACGATATCGAGCAACTCCCAAATGCTTTTGCCTGTTGTTTTTGCACGCAGGTCCCAAAAGGCACAATCTAGCGCATTTCTGGCACCGCCACGAGGTAGTAATTTGTCAACCTCCTCATGGGTGAGGCGACTGTGGATCACGGCTTCAATTTGTGCTGCCATACTTTCTGGTGTTTCATTTTCATAGTAAATGCCATTGGCTTCACCGCGACCGATGTGGCCGTCTTTCTCAATTGTGACCCACACCGCGTCGGCATCGTTAAATGTATAACCCGTTATCACAAAAGGCGAATGTAGGGGGAAAGCTTTTTTTTCGATTTTAAAATGCATGATGGCAACCTTATTAAATAAACTGTTGGCAACAGATAATCATATCCGCTAGGGTCTTTACAAGACTTAATTTAAGGGAGGATTTTAAAATGTCGCTGATACCAGCCGATAATGACTTTGCCATGTGGGCGGTGATGCTGCTGCTCGTGGCACTTGTCTTCAGACTTGAAAAAACAAATTTGGGACAAAAAATATCCGGTACCATCATGATTATTACACTTGGCGCGGTGCTGGCGAATTTTAAAATAATTTCACCTTCCAATAATGTTTTTACAGCTGTGAATACCACCGGTGTACCAATTGCCATTGTGTTGTTATTATTCAACGCGAACCTGACCAAAATATTTAAAGAAAGCGGCCCGACACTGATTGCCTTTATTTTTGGTGCTGTTGGCACCACACTTGGTACAGTTATTGGTGTGATGATGTTACCCCTTGGTGAATTTGAAGCGGAACTAGCAGCCATATTCAGTGCAACATTTATCGGTGGGTCGGCCAATTTTGTTGGCGTCGCCAATGCCATAGAATTCACTGAAAGCAGTGTGATGACTGCCAGTATTGCGGCCGATAACGTGGTCGGGGTTTCCTTTATGGCGTTATTGATTGCAATACCGTCCATTCAGTTTATCGCTAAGAAGTTTTCATATGATGCAAACTCGGATCAGTATGATGATACCGATCAAATCGTTGAAGAAGAAAAGCCATTTGCGGTTGAACGGGCGATACTTGGTCTCGGTCTTGCGTTTTTGGTGGTTGTTATCAGTAATGTTATATCAGATATGATCGGCTACCCTCCTATCCGGTTATTGATCCTGACCGCAATAACAGTGGCAATGGCGACATTCGCTCATGAAAAGATGGCAAAACTAACCGAAGCATTTCCTATCGGCATTGCGATTATGTATTTGTTCCTTGGTGCTATAGGTGCCAGTGTCGATATCATAACAATGCTTGAGAGTGGCATGTTGTTGGCTTTGTTCGCGTTTATCATTCTTTCAGTGCATCTTGTCACTATTCTTGCACTTTGTAAGATATTTAAAATTGGCCTGCCGGAAGCGCTTGTCGGCTCAAACGCCTGTATCCTTGGACCACCAACAGCCGCTGCCATGGCTGGTGCGCTCGGTTGGAAAAGCCTTGTAACACCCGCAGTTCTTTGCGGCACGTTCGGGTACGCAACGGCCAATTTTATCGGTGTGACTTTGTTCGGAATTTTTGGATGAAGCTTTGACAGTGAAAATGTGTTCGCCTAAGCTTAAGCGATATTATATTCAATCAAAGGGCTTCTCATGAAAAAGACATTACTGACGGCGTCGGCCATTATTTCAACCTTAACATTTTCAAGTGCAGCGTTTGCTGAGATAACTTTGATCAAGGCGGGACGGTTTATTGATGTTCTTAGCGGCGATGTGCTGACGGATCAAACTATCATTATTGAAGATAACCGTATTGTGCAAGTAGGCGGCGATTTATCTGTTCCTGATGGTGCGGTTGTTATTGACCTTTCGGATGCGACGGTTATGCCTGGGCTTATAGATGCTCATGTGCATTTGGTTGGCGCAGATATCTGGGGTTACGATGCCTTTAGT
>CAXBLS010000156.1:0-7225 GCA_963976585.1 uncultured Kordiimonadaceae bacterium | reverse complement strand
GCGATTCCAGCGGAAGGAGCTACAACTTTTACCCGGGACAAATCAAGTTTCGCTTTTTCCAGCTCAGCTTTAGCCAGCTTAAATCGGGGGTGATCTTCTGTATTTATTTCTGGATTGCCCCCAAGTCTTGCTTTCAGGACTTCAATTTCCTGTTTGGCTGTGTCATATTCTCTTACTGCGGTATTATAATCATAATATGCCTGATCTCTTTTTTCCTTTGGCACTAGTTTCTTTTCATCGAGATCTTTGAACCGTCTGTATTCATCCTTTCGGTAACGTACATTTTCTTCCTCCGTTGCAAGCTCCGCCACTGTTTTTAGATAATCAGAACGCAGGCTTTCAATTTCCGACCGGGCACTTGTTACATTTGCTTCGGCACTATTTACGGCGATCTGAAAGATTTCAGGGTCAATAAGGAATAATTCGTCACCTTTGGCAACATGTGTGTTATCCTCAACATTAACCTTAATGATTTTTCCCGATATTTCAGAACTAATAGATGTTTTTTCTGATTTAATATAAGCATTGTCTGTGGTGATATAACGGTCTCCGGACAAGTAGAGCCATAATCCTGCGGTGATAATAATCAGGGGCCCAAGTATTACTAAAAATACTTTTCGTATGGTGGATTTTCCGTCCTGTTTCCATTTTTTTGTATCGATATCGATATCGGTATCAGTCTCAGTTTCCGTCATTTTTTAATCCTTTGGTTCGGCAACGTTAGTACGAATCTGAACAAGCATTTTCATTAAAACTTCGCGCTGTTCATTTGATATGCCGAGGAGGGATTCTTCACGTATTTTTAACCCTATATCCCTCAATTTTCCTATTAACGGCTCAACTTTATCGGTAAGATATATACGTTTGGCGCGCCTATCCACAGGGTCGTCACGGCGTTCTACCCAATCATCTTTAACCAGGCGGTCAATCAAACGTGTAATCGATATGGGCTTAATTTCAAGCAATTTTGCCAGCTCGTTTTGGCGCATTCCGTTCTTCCTTTTCAGGTGCATCAGCACCATCCATTGTGAACGGGTTAATCCGAAAGATTGTGCGCGGCGGTCAAAGTTCCTGCGAAGCATGCGCGCTATATCATGTATGACAAACCCGAAGGTCGTATTGAGATCATTTTGCAAAAGGCGTGTCTCCGGTCATGAAAGCGATTTTCTCCTATATTGACTTAATGATGTCATAGCTTATTATAAGCAAGCTTATTAAATTCACAATTGCAAAGAAATAAAAAAATAAGCAAACATTGTAAAGATAATTTTGTGGAGGCGGAACAATCCTAAGGGAATATCAAATATTGTTTTTAATTTGCAAGCATTTTAAATTGGAGGGTTCTGTACTTTCTGATCTACCTTAAATTAGATTTATCAATAATATTAGATTTAGCAACAATATATGAGGGAAAAACAAATGGAAAAGAACAATAACAAAGGCGGCTTTGACAGACGATTATTTATTAAAAGTGCCGGAGCAATGGCATTATTCGGCACACTGGGATCAACCAAGGCGATCGCCGGCGGCATGGGGCAGGCGTCTTCTATGTCGATGTCATATGATCTGGATGTAGAATATAACCGCGTCGGCTTTAATAATGCCAAATGGGACATGATTATAGCGCAGAATTCCCCTGCCGAAGTTAAATGGCCAATGGGTGTGGCTGATATGGATTTCATAACAATTCCTCAAGTGACATCAGCCCTTAAGAAACGCCTTGAACATAAAAACTGGGGCTATGAACTTCCGCCAAAAGATTATACTGACAATATTGTTGCATGGAATAAAAAACGTTATAATCAGGATGTTCCAAAAGCCAATATTTTAAACTGCCTGGGTGTTCTGGACGGAGTGCTCAGCATTTTAAAAACTTTTAATAAAGATAATGCAAAAGTACTTATTCATACACCGGGCTATAGCGGTTTCTTTTCCGTTATTCATCAAGCAGGTTACGGGGAAATTGAAAATCCGTTGAAACTTGTGAATGGCCGTTACCAAATGGATTATGATCTTATGGAAGAACAGTTGGGGGATGATATAAAAATCCTTCTTTTCTGTAATCCGCAAAACCCGGTTGGCAATTGTTGGACTGCTGATGAAATGAGAAAGATGGGTGATATTTGTAATCGTAAGGGCGTTCTTGTCATTGCCGATGAAATTCACTGTGATTTTGTTAACAAGCACGCAAAATATGTACCGTATTCCACAATCGGTAAAGAATATGCCATGAATAGCTTTACGCTAAAATCAACCAGCAAATCATTCAACCTTGCCGCCCATAGAACAGGTTATATGTTCTCTGACAATGACGATTATATCAAAAGAGTTATTGATGGCGGGCATCATAGAGAATTGCTCAATATTATGGGCCTTATTGCGGGTAACGCAGCCTATAAGCATGGTGCAAAATATATGGATGATATGCAGGCGTATATTGATGGTAATTCGAAATTCCTTGAAAAAACTCTGAAAGAGAAAATTCCTCTTATCAAATATAATGTTCATGAGGGAACCTATCTTGCATGGCTGGATTGTAGCGCACTGGCAGAAAAGCTTGATGCTGCCAAAATGGCTGAAGAAGAAACAGCTTATAATATGGAAAATAATGTGATGAGAACCGGCTTTTTTGGCGATAAGTCCATAAAAACTATGGAAGTTGGTGACATTCTGAATAGATGGTTCATAGAAAAAGCAGGAGTGAACGTTAATCAGGGTGAACATTACGGTAAAAACGGTGTTGGCTATATGCGTATGAACTTAGGAACAACCCGCAAGAAGCTTACCGATGCCTTAGCAAGCATTGAAAAAGCGATTAATAAAATCTGAAATGGTCTTTAAATTTTCTCCAGATTTATGTAGAAGGTTTTGTCACATTAACTTTTTCAAAGGCACCGTCAAAGGAGCTTGAGTTACGGTTCTTTCTTATTTGTGCAAGCCAAGCGCGTTTTTCCGGATATTTCATCTGCCGTGCTTGGTGCTATAATTGGATGCGGATCATTTTGGATTTTTTTCATTTTTACAAAATTAACCACAAAAAAGAAGCTCTGAGGCTCAGGTCAAGTATGTCCGTCCTTGATTGATTTGAGACTTAATTTAGCTTATTTCATCAGCAGGCTTTGATCACTGATTTTGCCGACCATAACTGTTTATCAAGTGTTTCAGAACCTTTAACGCCGCTTTTTATCTTGTTTCTTTGTGACAAGTGATTATGTTTAAAATATTTAAATTGTATGTTCAGTGTGCCTAAACATCAGATAAGAAATTTGGAACACCAAGCTCCTTTGACAATACAAATTTTTGGTTTAAAAGGAGAAAAGATTGTAAGAGGTAATACCGTGATGATAGATAAAAATAGCACCAATATGAAAAAGAAAGGGAAAAAAAACCGTAAAGCGGAATTAATAAATGCTGCGGCAAAGCTATTTAGGGCCTCAGGTTATGATGGAACATCAGTGCGAGATATAGCGAAGGAAGTTGGCATCACTTCTGGGAGCATATTTTACTATTTTGAAAGTAAAGAAGATCTTCTGGAAGCTATTATTTTACATGGTATTTCAACAGGTGTGAAAATTGTAGAAAACGAATTGAAAAATGAAGTTACACCAGTTAACAGGTTTTATGCACTTGTTTATGCGCACCTACTTGCTCTGCATAGTGACCCTGATAGTGCACATGAGGTATCTGTGCGAGAATGGCGCCGCCTCCCGGAAGACGCACGAAAAAGGTTGCGAAGCTTGAATGAACGATACAAGTCAATTTGGCGGCAGGAGCTGCTTTCGTTGAAGGACGCAGGCTACTTAAAAAGCGACCATGAGATATGTCGAAAAACATTGATAGCGGCATTAAATTGGTCTTTAGCATGGCTTAAACCAAAGACAAAAAAATCATATGAGGATGTAGCAAATAATTTATGTTCTGTAGTCTTAAACTTGACCAAACAGGAATTTATATCTTTGAAACAAGACGATACTAGAATTTGAATAGAGTTTTATAACACGCTTTAAAAAACATTAAGGGGTTAAATATCATTTTATATTTTTTTTAAGCAATCGCTTGATTGAATTTATTTTCCATTATATGTTTCTGCAAATGAGCTATAAAAGATATTGTTTTGTTTTTAAACGTCGGAGAATTCTTAAGGTGTAAGATAAAATGTTTGTAAAAGTATGTAAAAAATCACAACTACCGTCAGGTGAAGTGTTTCGGTTTTTACCGGAAAATTCAGAAATTGCGATTGCCGTATGTAATGTCGATGGTGAATTCCTTGCTATTGCCGATAAATGCTCTCATGGAAACTGGAGTCTATCTGAGGGCTATCTGGAAAATTGCCATTTGGAGTGCGTTCTGCATGGATCCTCGTTTGATCTTCGAACCGGATGGCCTGATAAAATGCCGGCAACGAAACCAGTCAAGGTCTTTGATGTAAAAGTAGACGGTGATGAGGTGTTCCTTGATATCGATTCGGGTATATATAAGGACAAAGTCGGGTGAATTAGTTTTGTTTCTGATTGCCCATAACAAATCCAATATTAAATAAGAATCACCATTGGAAAATGAAATCTTAGTAGTTTTCATGCCTAGGAAAACATGACTAAATGGTACGTTATAAGATTTTGTTATCTTGGATATTAGAGTTAATAATATTGACATTATTTATTAAGCTAACTATTTATTGATCAAGCGATTAGTTAAATATTATTTTCACGCTATACGTAATGGAGATGTAAATGTCTGGAATAGATAATTTAAATAGTGAATATAACTACGGTGAATTTTTGCAAGATGAAAAAATTCATTCGTCAGTTTACACGGATCAAAGGGTTTATGAAGATGAGATGGATAGGATATTCCGCGCGGGCTGGGTATTCGTTTGTCATGATTCAGAGATTTTGAATGCTGGTGATTATGTCAGGCGTCGACTTGGTAATGACGAAGTTTTTGCCATACGCGGACGAGATGGTGAAGTGTCAGTAATAGAAAACCGCTGTGCGCATCGAGGAAACTTAATGTGTGTGGAAGAAAAAGGAACAAAAAAAGCACTAGTGTGTCAGTATCACGGATGGGCGTATGACACAAAAGGTACGCTTATTGATGTTCCATATTCAGGAGGCACTGCTAAAGAAACCTCTTGTCTTAATTTGAAGCGTTTGCCGAAAGTAGATAGCTATAATGGATTTATTTTTGCGTCTTTTAACGATTCTGTCCCGCCATTGCTAGAGCATCTTGGTCGTTCTACGGAATTGATTGATCGTGCTGTGGGGATGTCGCCAGTTGGTAAAATAGATTTATCTGGTGGCTGGGTTAAGCACCAATTGGAATGTAATTGGAAGATGCTGCCTGAAAGCGATACTGACGGCTATCATGTTGGATTTGTTCATAAGTCTTTAGCGCAAGTGATCCGGTCTAATTACGATAGCGCGGCTCTGGAAGAAGAGGAAGACCTAAAGTCAGTGACTAGAGATTGGGGTGGAGGACATGTTGAGCTGGATTTTTCTCCTGCATATACTAAGCCCTTAGAGTGGTTCGGTTGTAAAGAAGACCGTTATCCATCTTATGTAAAGTCCATGTTAGAGGCGTATGGTGACGAATTGGGAAATAAAAAACTTATAGATGGTCCGCCGCATTCTGTAATATTTCCTAATCTATTTCTTGGTGAAATGACTGTAATTATTTTTCAGCCTGTTTCATCAACTGTGTGTCTGCATCTTCATACACCTTTGATGTTGAAGGGTGTCGATGACGATGTGAATAGAAGAATTCTGCGTCAATCTGATGGTGGGGTTGGTCCGTGTGGACTTTTCCTGGCGGATGATAGTGTAATTGCGGAACGTGCGCAGGTGGCAATCCAGGGAAAAGGTGGGTGGCTAGACTTGAGCCGTGGAGTTGATCGAGAAATAAAAAATGAAGACGGCATGCTTGAAGGGCATCTCACGGATGAGACGTCGAATAGAGGGTTTTGGCAACATTATAAAACTGTGATGACACAGGCCCCTTCTAAAATTGACAACGTGGCTGAGTAAAGCAAGAGAAAATATTCTAATTAAGTAAGGAAAAGTAAATGCAAGTTACAGTCGAAGAATACAGGGCGGTGGAAAGCTTTATCTATAAGGAAGCACGTCTTGCGGATGAATCAAAGTATTCTGATTGGGAAGATCTAGTTGATGATGATATGCATTATTGGGTTCCATTGTCGGAAGGGCAAGAGGATGGAGTACTGCATGCCTCCATAATGAATGATAACAGATCCCGAGTAGCTTCACGTATAAAGCAACTCAATACTGGAAATCGCCATGCTCAACTCCCCGTATCACGTATGCGTCGAACAGTAGCAAATATCGAAGTTGAAAAAGAGGGAGATGACGTTTTTATTGTTTCCTCAAATGTGGTTATCTATGAAGTGCGGCTACAGACAGGTTATGAGCTTGCTACATGGCCTGCTCGTGTAGTACATAAACTGCGTAAAAAGGATGGCGGGTTTAAAATGTTTCAGAAAAAAGTTATGCTGCTAAATTCTGAAGGCCCAGTAAAAGGTTTTGGGGTTTTAATTTAATAGAATATAGATAATCATTTTATAGGATGGATTGAAATGGGTGCTAGGAAGCCGATGGCTGCAATTTGCGGGATGGGGACAACGAAGTTGTCTCGAAAACCTTCAAAGAAAAATGTCAGAGAGTTAGCGGTGGAGGCCTGTTTGTTGGCCATTGAAGATTCTGGACTTAAGAAAGAAGATATTGATGGGTTGATGTTAAATCGAAGCCCGCTTGAGCCTTCAGAATCTCTTCCCCTACATGTTCAAAGGGATATTGGTCTTAAGGACCTTACACTTATGACCTCTATAGAAGGGGAAGGTAGCTCCGCCTTACAAATGATACAATATGCATCTTTGGCTATTCAGGCTGGAATGGCGTCAAATGTAATTTGTGTGTTTGCAGATTGCCCTATTGGTCAAAAAGCGAGTGGTGGTTCAACCTTTGGTGTATCAATGGAGTTCACAGGTATTCCCGGCTGGGAAAATGAGCATGGTTTTTTCGGTGCGACGGGTACGTTTGCGTTAGCTGCTGCTCGGCACATGCATCAATATGGTACAACTCATGATCATTTATATGCTTTTGCACGTTCAAACAGAGAATGGGCACAGTTAAATCCAGATGCTTTTTTGCGCGATGAACTAACAAGAGATGCTTACTTTTCTTCACGGTGGATAGTTGAACCTTATCGGCTT
>CAXBLS010000155.1:0-7258 GCA_963976585.1 uncultured Kordiimonadaceae bacterium | reverse complement strand
GCAGGTTTAATTGCGCCATAATATCAGCGGTTGGTCCTTCACCAATTTTTCTGCCGTTATCAATGGCGATTATATGATCAGCGAGCTTAGATACCTCGTCAATATCGTGACTGACATAGAGAACCGGTAGATTAAATTCTTCGTGCAGTCTCTCGAAACAGTAAAAAATGCCGGTCTTAGATTTCTGATCAAGGGCAGACAACGGCTCATCCATGAGTAGAAGCCTTGGTTGCGCAAGAATGGCCCGGCCGATGGCTATGCGTTGTCGTTCACCGCCGGAAAGCGAAACCGTACTTCTATCCAGAAGGTGCTTTATGCCAAGAAGGTCAACCACGTCATCAAAATGAAATGTTTCTTTTAAGTGATGTTTTCTGGCCCTGTTAGCACCGTAGTCGAGATTTTCACGAACAGATAAATGTGAAAATAGATTTTCTTCCTGAAAGATATATCCCACTGATCTTTCATGGGGCTTTGTAAATTTATTTTCATCTTGCCAAATTTCATCGCCGATGGCCACGCGGCCATGCAATTTATGAAGTCCGGCCAGGCAGCGAAGAATAGTTGTTTTTCCGCACCCAGAAGGGCCAAAAAGAGCAGTAATGCCCACAAGTGGCATTGTAAATTCAATATCCAGATTAAAGTTGTCTATATTGCCGCGCAAGGACGCACTTATATTTTTTGCACCATTCATTTGCCGGACCTACTGAAATATTTTTCTATTTTCATCATTGAGAGGATGATGGCGAAGGAAAAGATAAGCATGCCAGCGGACAGAATATGTGCCGGGCTCCACTGTAATGTTTCAACATAATCATAAATTGCGATGGAGAGCACTTTGGTTTCACCCATGATATTACCGCCGATCATGAGTACGACGCCAAATTCACCAATGGTATGGGTAAAGCCAAGGATTGCACCGGTTAAGAAACCCGGTCTGGCCAGTGGTACGGCGACGCTCCAAAACGCATTCCAAGGTGAGGCCCCAAGGGTTGCGGCCACTTCAAGCGGGCGTTTACCCATAGCTTCGAATGAGTTTCGGATCGGCTGAACCATAAAGGGAAGCGAATAAATCACCGATCCAATCACCAGACCTTCAAAGGTGAAGGCCAGCGATCGACCACCAAAAAGCGAGGCAACCCAGCCACCCGGGCCCTGAGGTCCCAAAGCAATGAGCAGATAAAAACCGATCACCGTTGGCGGCAGAACGAGCGGTAAGGTAACAATGGCGGCGATGACATCTTTCCATTTTGAAGTTGTGCGCGATAACCACCACGCAATTGGTGTGCCGATGATGAGCAAGAGAATTGTTGTGAGGCCAGCCAATTCAAGCGTCAGGCGAATGGGTGGCCATAGTTCAGAATATTCTGGCATTATGTTTTCTCATTGCCGCCACTGCCATAGCCATATTTATTAATGATACCTGCGGCTTCCGGCCCTTTTAAAAATTTAAGAAATGCGTGTGCAGCGGGATTATCAGCACCAGATTTTAATAATACGGCGTCCTGCGCGATCCTCGAGTAGAGCTCCTCTGGAACTATCCAGCGCGAGCCTGTCTGATTTTTAATGACCTGTGACAAGGCGATAAATCCGAGTTCAGCGTTTTGCGTATGAACAAATTGATAGGTCTGTGCAATATTGTTTCCATGCACGATTTTACTTTTCAGATGGTTGTAGAGTTCAAGTTGTTCCATGATCTCAATAGCAGCAACCCCGTAGGGCGCGGTCACGGGATTGGCGATTGCAATTTTTGTAAAATCGCTATCTTTTAGAGTGTTTTCATTGTTGACCAGCGTCTTGTCGATGCTAAACAGAACAATTTTACCGCTGGCATATGTGAAGCGGCTACCTGCTACCCCGAGGCCGTCACGGATTGTTTTCTCCGGTCGCTCTTGGTCGGCAGCTAGAAAAACCTCAAAGGGGGCATATTGAGATATTTGTGTGTAGAGCTGACCAGTGGAGCCAAAACTGAACAGCGCGTTATGTTTGGTTCTTTCTGCGAATGCTTCGCCGATCTCTTTCGCTGCTTCCGCGAAATTTGCAGCAACGGCAATGCGCACTTCTTTAGCATTTAAAGCGGGTGTTAAGCAGAGCCACACAAGTATAAATATTAACTGTTTCATATATTTACCGATATATTTCTGAAAATATATCGGTAAATTAATAACCAGTTGCTGTCAAGCTTATTTGTCTTTATCGTCATGTTTCAAAAGAGAGAAAAAGGAGTGCATTTCTCTCTCAACAGCGCTGTCAGACTTTGCCTGTAGTGCTCGATATTGATCAATTATGGTAAGCCCCAATGCTGTAACGGTCGCGCCGCCCTTGCCGGCTCCACCTTTCGATTTTTCGACAAGGGGTCCGCAAAAACAAACATTCATGATCTCAACCAGATCCCAGGCGCGCTTGTAGCTCATGCCCATTGCCCGTCCGGCCGCAGCGATCGAACCAGTTTTTTGAATTGCTTCAAGCAAGTCGGCTTTTCCGGGACCCATGGCAATATTCCTGCCGGACATGATCTGCAGTTTAATGGAATATGTCTCTCTTGTTCCTGCCATACATTCCCTCGATTTTTACCAGCCTAGTTCAGTGGTCGAAGTTTAACTTCAATGGATAAACAAGTCTAGGATGGTTATGCGGCATCGGCCAGGGCTGGGATGGTTCTGCGCAAGCGCATGTAAACAAAAGCGTAAATCAACATACCAATTATTGACGAGCAAGCGCACATGATAAAGACGCTGTCATAACCAAGTTCATAACTCAGCAGGGTTGCGGCAAGATTGGGGCCGACAATTTGGCCAACGCCCTGAGCACCGGGAATGAGCGCAACATATTTACCCGAGGGATCAAAGTTCGACATGGTACCCATTTGATATACATCGACAAAAATCCACAGGAAGTTAAATCCGAAGACACTGAGCAGAAATGTGTTTTCGCTGATATCGCCGACCATGAGAAAAGCTGATAGTGCGACAAAATTAAGAGCGATCAATAGTGGTCTTGAAAGGCCGACACGGTCGCTAATAACGGTTGCTACGAAACAACCCACTAGGCTCATGAAGGAGGCCATAACCAGTGTTTCACCGATCATAATTTCGTCAAGTCCCGCGCTGACAGTTGCCAGTTCGATATAGGTCCAATAGGTGCCGATATTCACGTAGGTGAAGAAAACCGCCCCGAGGCAGAACCACGGGATAAATTTGGACAGTTGTTTATGAAGATGTTGATGTTGGTGTTGCTCATTTTCAATATCAATATCAATGTCGACTTCTTTGTGCACAGCGTGAGCCGGAAGCCAATGCAGGAACAATATGCTGAACAAATAAAGGCTAATAAATAGTCCGTAGATACCGTTCATGGACATTTGCGGCAACACTTGCATTTCCGCTGCCTGGGTAAAGGCAAAGGCAAATAGCATCATATTGAAGGCGCGGGCAGGCCGCGCGGTACCACCAAGTGTCGCGATGGCAACAGAGGTATAAATACCACTGCCAATGCCAGCAAGACCACGAAGCCATAATGTTGGTTCATAGTCCACAAAGACCATGCATAGGCCATTGGCTGCCACGGCCATAATGATCCCGACTAGGACAATTATACGCCTATTTATACGGTTGAGGAGCAAAGACGCAATTAAAGATCCAATCGACAGGCCGCCAAGATCGGCACCAGCAACCCGGCCCACCTGAACCTCGGTAAAACCAAGCAGGTCCACCCAAGCTGAGCTGATGACGGGGATTCCGACCACCACGGCGTAACCAAGAAGGGCCATATAAAGAGCGACGGTAATAGAGCGCCAGCCATCAAAAATAGTTTTTTCGTGAAAAAGCTTACCTTGCGGCGTCGACCCAGAATTACCGTCATCCATTATTTTGCTACCCTATATTGTTTATATTTATTACTTCGCCAGTTGCGTCAAATACCAAACGATATAGCGCTCAATAAGGTCTTCCTTGATGGCCAGTGGACCGGGCTGATATTTGCGGCTGTTGACGCCTTTTTGATTGTCAACGATGATACGCTCATCCGCAAGCGTTGTCACATGCCAAAGCCAGGTTAACTTATCCACATCATAATCTTTGCCTTCCTCAGCATCAGCACGAACCAACCAATATATGTCGGCGGCAGAAGTCTCGTGCGCTGTTGGGGTAAAGACATAAACAACAACATGGTCGCTATAACAAAGATAAAAGGTAAAAGAGCCAATGTTCATATCAAGCGCACCGTGATCATAGCCTTTTAATTCACCGAGAAGCGGGGCTAGCGGCTCGCCGTCTTCACTGCCTGTTTTATATTTTTCAAATAATGCGTAGCGGCTGCAGGCATAATTTTCCTGGCCGGCTTCCTGTTTGTCAAACTGATAATCACATTCATGAATGCTGATGCCGCAGGCTTCCATACGAGAAAGCATCGGTTTTTGAAGCTCGTCAAATTTATCATCCTCAACTTTAAGTGTATGACTTAGAGAATATTCGGGATGTGACGGCGCGCAGTGGTAACATTCCTGGTAATTCTCCAGACTGATTTTCCAGTTGCCATCAATTGGATAGCGTTTATGCGCGGCCAATTTGAGATTATTAAAACCATACATAGCAAGGGGCGCTGCGAGGTCACGTTTGGCATTCTCCATTGAGAGCGGATTATCGCCAAAGTTGATGAAGATCATACCTTCTATGATGTCCATAGCGCATGGATGAAGGCCGTGCTCAGATTTGTCAAAACTCTCCGGCATGCCACGTGCCGCAAAAAGACTTCCGTCGATATCATAGCTCCAGGCATGGTACGGGCAAAGAAATCTTTTCGAATTGCCGCTTTTTTCTAAGCAGACATGAGAGCCGCGATGACGACAGACATTAAAAAAAGCTCTGATTTCCATGTCATTGCCGCGGACGATAATGGCGCTTTCTTCAAGCAGGTTGAATAGAAAATAATCACCCGCATTTGGGATTTGTGATACATGGCCTGCGAAGATCCAGTTATTAAAAATGATCTTTTCTTTCTCTATCTCAAAAATTTCAGGGTCTTTGTAAAACTTACGGGCGAGCGACCAACCTGAAACGCTGCCATCTATTCTTTTCTGTCCGGGCACTACTTTGTTCATTACTTTAAATCCTTCTTAAAATCTACTTTGAGTATCTTATTCGAGCGCATCATTCGGGGGCACTCGTTTTAAATTTGTTTCATTGCCTCGCGCGCTGCTCGCGCTCCTTCATTCAGGGCTCTGGTATGTGAATTATATCCGCTAAGTTCCGAGTGGCCAAATTGGATACGTCCATAACCTTTTTTGATGATGTTCCTTGGCGCGGGTTTGCGGTCACGGTCGAAATGAAAGCCGGGTTGCGGCGAGATATAGGCGTGGCCCCAACGGTTAAGCACTATACCTGCAATGTCCCTTTCGGCCTCAAAGCCATGTTCAGAGAACATATTGGTCATCTGCTCGACAATTTCTTGCTCGTAATCAGCGTAAGACTTGCTTAAAAGCTCAATGCGTCCCAGCGTTCCTTGTTCGGCAATATCAAAACCTGAATTGGTAAATGGCACATAGAATGTCATGACAATTGGTTTGTCTGGATCAAAAGGCTGCGTTTGATCACCAGTGACCATTGGTCTTTTAATTGAAAAGAAATCACCAAATCCGTCAAACAGTCTGCCGGACGAAATGCCAAGTTCATCAAGGAAACGCCAGTGCCGAAGAGCGACATTGACCACCAGTACTGGCGAATGGTAAAACTGTGCATAGGCCTCTGAAATCGGCTTTGGCATGTCGCTGACGATATTGCGTGCAACCCAGCCACCGATTGACATAACAACGGTTTTGGCCGTCACTTTTTTTATCTGGCCATCCTTAAGATAGCTGACATTCACGTGATCTGCGTTCTCAATTGGACCGTCATGGCTTATATCCAGCGCGGTGGCATTAAGCCGTATATTCACGGCGTTATTGGGCTGATCAAGGGCTGAAAAATCAACGGAATTATAGAGAATTTCTTCAAAAGAAGTACCGCCTTCAATGCTATTCGGGATTAGATATTTGACAATGTGTTTGAAAATACCCGTATTTCCGCCAGGGAAGCTGTGAACATCTATATCTTCACTTAAGTCGACCTCGTAGTGAATGCCGGTGCCTGGCATATCAAGCAGTTTTCCAGAATAGGCGGAATAGACATCCGAACAGACACCGCCCATGGAAATCGCAATGATTGGATCAAAATAATCTGTCACTTTTGAGCTAAAACCCATCACATTTTCAAGAAGGTCTTTGTAAGACATACTATCGAGCCACTCATCGATCCCTTCATTTTCGTGATAGTCTTCCTTGTCTTCGAAGGCCCGGTTAAGCTCTGCTTTGAACTCTTCCGACCAAGGCATGCGGCTGAGCTTGTCTTTGCGTGGATTGACGATCCAGGGTGTTTTGGCATCCTTGCCCATAAAATAGCCGGTGTCGTAACGCTCTTCGTCCCAATACATACCGTAATAATTGTCTTTTGGCGCGCGGATCATGGTTGATTGGGGATTGGCATCTTGATAACTGAATTTAAACGGTAATCCGGTATCGCGGTATATATTTGCAATCAAATCATCACCGTTTTCATCCGGGGGACCAAAATCGTTGGAGCCCTGAGGGCCGTAAATCTTATAGCCATCTACTTCAAATTCGTTTTGTTTTGCTTCGCCGCCGTAAATGGGATGATTTTCCAAAATCAGACATTTTTTGCTGTCGCCATATTTTTTGTTAAATTCGTAAGCGGCGCCGATACCGGAAAAACCGCCGCCGATGATGATCATGTCATAGTCTTCGTTTAGATCTTCCGCGCTACTCAGAAGCGCATCGGGTATGCCGTCGCGGATCAAATGCGCCGCCTGTCTGGTAGAGGCGACGTTACCATTGGACATCGCGTAATCACCGATGCCGCCATATCCATCACCGTGGGGGTCTTCGTAAGTGATGTCCGGAGTTTGCCCCGCAGCAAAAATGGGAGTGGTGCTACTCATCAAAGCAGCGCCAACACCTACTAATGTGCCATTGACAAAATCTCTGCGGCTGATATTGGCCGATAAAAGCGGTTTATCAGTATTCTTTTTCACTCTCACGTCTCCCCTACATTAACACTCTTTAATTATACTTATCTGCAGATACATTCTCCCATCGAAACTGACCATAGCTGAATTTTTGCTGAAAGCAGAGCAAAAATTCGGCAGTGCTAGACCCGTTAATCGCTTGACGGGAAACTCAAGTTGGCTCCCGCCATAATGCTGGTGGGCC
>CAXBLS010000154.1:0-7436 GCA_963976585.1 uncultured Kordiimonadaceae bacterium | reverse complement strand
AGCGCGCAGCGGGCTCCCTTGCCAAGATGCGGTGTAGTACACCGCACATCTTGCGGACCACATAAACCTGCTTTTAGCAGTTTTCCAATTTAGTAGAGCTGTGCTCCAACACATTTCGCATGTGCAAAAAGCCCTTTCTTTTCTGCCTATCAATTCGGTCATATAATTTTCTGCGGATAAAAAGGGAGAATTCAAAACCAACCCTGTTCATAGCGAAAGTATGATTTTACCTTTATACAACCTTAACGATATAGAGAGTTTTTAGGTTGTGCTAGTTTCGAAATCTTTTGAAAAAAGAAAAAGTATTATATTTTTATTCTTTGGGTTGGCGATACTTGCTGCGTGTATTCCATCCGGTGATGACGAGACGAAGGGCAAATATGAGTTTGTCGTGAACCGATACGAGATCGGGGAGCACGTTCTGCACATTCCATATGCCTATACGCGGTTCCATCTGACATCTGTTGGCGGCGAAAGTGGCTTGATACAGGCTTATTACCCCGGTAGTTCTCCCGTTATTCAAGGTACGGAGAATCTACGTGAAAGCGGGAAATACGTTAATAGAGTCCACATACTTTTTACTGATTTGAAGAGGTATCAAGGATTTGACCCTAAAAAATCTCTTCAGGGCGCGGTCGACCATTTCGCGGCTACCGAGTTGGCCGGTCAGGAGTTCGGCCTAACCAAACTCACACAAGCAAAAGGCGTTCCCAACCCTGACTACAAGGACGAGCTCTGGATCGCTTCTGAGCCCAGCACTGAAATAGTTTATATCTCATGCAGCAAGGAGGCTCGCGCTCCTGCTCCGCAATGCAAACACAAGTTTTACGACGATAAATTTCTTTATAGCGTCACATACGACAAGCGCCAGCTCAAAAACTGGGCGACCATTCGAGACAACGTGATTGAGTTGATGCACAGCTTCCGCTCGGCAGAGGCAGCGGAAGAGTTTGTGCGCGAAAAATTTTACGAAACCTACTTTGAGCAAATGGGGGAGAAGCCATGACCACACTTGATATATCTACAATGAGTACAATCGCCAGCGCATCCTTTACGGATTATCAGAACGCACGGAGCGCTCCGAGCGTGACCGATCCCGTCGTGGCCTATTGGCAGGAGCTCGCACAAGAGGCCAACGCCATCAACGATACGAGCACTAAAAATTACGCCACCACAATGGCGAACATGGCCGCCAACGCCGGGGTGAAGGGGCGCATCAACAACGAATTCCTGAAGCTTCACGGAACGGGACAACCATCCAGCCTGGAGGTTGGTAGCCAGACGTGGGAGCAAGTTATGTACGACCGCATGATTAGCGATTTTTCAGCGCGAGACTTGGATTTAGTTGACAGCGGAGATGGGCTTATAACGGTTCAACAAACCGTTGATGTTGTAAGGACTGTATATGAAGACAATCTTCTCGATCCTAAGATCGATCCTGCATTGATCCCAATTGCAAATGCCTTACAAGGTGACCCAGCACATGCGCAGGAGCTTTTTGATTCTTATTATGATCCAAGCGGCGGCATTCTGAGCGTCTTGGGTACAGGTGCGGAACTGGGTTTCGGCGCTGATATTTTCAACCTCGATTCCGAGCGCTCGACAACTGAAGTTCTGCGCGACAATGCCGATCAGTTCAAATGGATGGGCGACACGCTGCAAGCCATCAAGAACTTCCTGGATTCTACGAACTACGTCGCGCCGCCGGGCCTGGAAGATGAATACCAAGAAGCGGAGAGCATGTTTAACGACTTTAAGAGCAAGTTCTTCGATGGTCCTCAAACAGTGTTCGACAATCTTGCAGACTTCATAGATGCCCTCGATCAACTATCCGACGACATTCAATGGGCGATCGACAACCCCGGCCAATTGTTGCCGGGAGAACCCGTAAGCCCGTGGGCTGACGGGTTAATTGACCCTCAAAGCTCAACATCTATTGAGCTCCCTCCTTGGATGCAGGATGTGATTGGTGGGTTTGATGACGCGACAAATACTTCTAGTCCACTTGTTCTCGATCTCGATGGTGATGGTATAGAGCTTGCGGCATTAAATGGTACTGGTTCAATTTACTGGGATATCGATGTAGACGGCATGGCTGAAGCATCGGGCTGGATCACGGGTGGCGATGGGTTGCTGGCGATTGACCTGGATGCGGATGGGGTTATCAATGATCACGCTGAGCTGTTTGGCAACAAAACCGGAAGCGCGAACGGATTTGTAGCTCTGGCTGCTTACGATACGAACAGTGATGATGCGATTACCAGCGCAGATACGCAGTTTGATGACCTGCTGGTGTGGGTGGATGCAAACGCAGATGGGCATAGCCAAGCCGATGAACTCCACACACTTGATGATTTGAGCATTACCTCAATTGATCTGGACTATAGCAATGTTCATTACACGATCAGCGGTAACGAGATTTTACAGGAAAGCACCTTCACCATCAACGGCCAAACGCGAGATATTGTCGATGCGTGGTTTGCTTATGATAATGTGAATACGGAATATGCTGAGGATTATACGCTTGATATCCGTACTTTGTTTTTGCCAAATTTACGCGGCTTCGGCAATCTCCCTGACCTTCATATCGCGATGAGTTTAGATGAAACTTTGCTGGATATGGTGCAGGAAGTTGCAGTCGCAGATAAAGAAGCACTTCTAAACACAACATTTGATTTGCAAGGCAATATAGAAAATATTCTTTTTCGCTGGGCTGAAGTTGATGGTATCGCGCCCAATAGCCGCGGCAATAGCATTAGTGACGCACGGAAACTTGAATTCCTTGAAGAACTGCTTGTCGAGGATTTTATCGGACTTGAAGATATCGCTGATCCTGGTTCTGGGCAGTCTCAGCTTTTGGAATCTGCTTTTGCCACAGTTCTTAATCACACTACCGTTGCATTTTTCTTGCAGAGTGATGGCAAATCATTGTTGCCCGCCGAAGCATCATACAACAGCCTTGCAGGTGCGGTTGAGGGCGTAGATATTCAGGGAATTGTTTACTTTCTGAGAGATTATAACGCAAACGTTACTGGCACGGATGAAGGCGATTATTATTTTTATAATTCCGGTAATGCAAATGACACAATTTATGACGCTGATGGGGATGACACGCTCGTATTTGGAGACGGCATTGATACGGACGATATTCGACTGTGGAACGCGAATAATGGCGATTTGTATATTTATCACGGAGTGAATTATGTTCGTGTGAATGATCATTTTGACGGAACCGGTGAAGAAATAGAAACCGCTCTGTTCCTTGATGGCTCTGAGATTGATCTTGTTAACAACTTGACAATTACCGGCTCTTCAAACAGTGAATATGTTTATGGTTTGGGGGACGACAATACGCTCATCGGCCTTACTGGAAACGATACACTTTATGGCGGTGCGGGGAGCGATACCTATTTCCATAGTCTTGGCGATGGGAATGACAATATTTATGACGATGCTGGCGTGGCGGATGTTATTGAATTTGGCGCGGGTATTACCGCAGATGATGTTCGTCTTTGGAACGCAAATAATGGTGATTTGTATCTGTATCTTGGGTCCAATTACATCAAGGTGAATGATCATTTTGATGGGACAGGTGAAGAAATAGAAACGGCTCTGTTTGCCGATAGCACAACGCTTGATCTTGTTAACAATCTGACTTTTACCGGAACATCATATAACGAATACGTCTATGGTACCGGGAATGCTGAAACGCTCAACGGATTGGCTGGGAATGACCGACTATATGGTTATGGTGACGGTGATACCCTCTATGGCGATGCCGGAAATGACTATTTATACGGTGGTTTTGGTGATGATACGCTTTATGGAGGAGACGGCGGCGATTACCTCTATGGAGAAGGTGGAGCGGATAACTTCGTTTTTGAAAGTGCATCAGCATTCAATAACAGCGATATTATTCAAGACTTTAATGCTGGTGACGGCGACGCTCTCGATATATCAGATTTGCTGATAGAGTATGATCCTTTGACAGATGCTATTACTGACTTTGTGCACATTACATCGAACGGTACGAATTCGTTCCTCAGAGTAGATGCGGATGGCGGCGCTAACAATTTTATCCAAATTGCTCAACTCAGTAACGTGACGGGTTTAAGCGACGAAGAAGCATTAGAAACGAGTGGGAATTTGATTACCGCATAACTTAAACAGCGCTCAAAGCGTAAAATAGGCTTGTGCATCACATATGTTCGCTTGTTTAACATACATCAAAAATTAATCTCGGATGAAATTTGCTTTTGCACAAATGTAATAGTTCCGGCAATCCTAAGTATGTGTATTTTTCCTTTGGCATAAGTCACACAAGGAAAACTGATAAGAATTTCTAATACGTGAATTCAAAAATGCCGCGAAAGAAACCCAGGCAGAGAAAACCCTCTGTCGAGCACAACCACCTGACGGTAGAGGTTGTAAGCTATGAAGCGGATGTAAGTGCAGGCGTGAACTACGATGCCTATGATCCACATCATGCTTTGCTTCTCGATGAATGCGACCCGGTTTACCAATTCTCTACGCACGTGATGATCAAGGGTATTACGACCGCACCAAAGTCCCGCGAAGGAAACGCATTCGAACTTCAGATTCTAAGTGAGGCACGACCTTCCAGCAACTTGGACTTAATGCTCAAAGATATTCATAAGCGCAATGAATATGAAGCTCCGGAATACAGGCCCTATCGCGGGAAACAGATACCTGTTTATGATCCACCAAACGGTGTTGGTCTGATTGACAAGGTTCGCGGAAAAGACGCTTGGACATCGTGGATATTTGTCAAGCCGGGCTTTGTATCTGATGCGCTCAGACTGCTTGCACTGGATAAACAGCTTTACCTCTCAGTCCATGAACGCAAAGAGGGGCGCAGCCGGTGGGTGCAAAATGTATCCATTCAGACCGAAGCCCCAGAAGCAGAAGAAGGCTAGCACTCAATCGGCATGTGAGCCTGACGAAACTCTCCATGGCGAGGGAGACATTAACCCAGCTTCGCGAAGGTCTTTAATCGCCTGCTACACTTCGACTTCTGTTGAAAAGATGAGTGAGTGGTGATTTGCCGCTAGAAAGCTGGCCAGAACAACAGTCAATGTAAATGCGCCTAACTTCCTCATCCTGACCTCCCTCTGATAAACCAACACCAAATCTGTGGATGAACCTTAATCAGATAAGCCCTGCCCGGCTCATGCTTTGCTCTTGATGCTATCATAGGTACCGATGGCCAAACGAGCAAAAGGCAAACGGATAGCGCTCACCCCTGAGCGATTAGATAGAATCCTGCAGGAAAAGCAGCGGACGCAGGTCGGCTCGATTGCACTGTTAAAAGCAGCTTCCGATATTCCCAGAGGCCTAAGCCCCCATATGATCGAAAGATGGCTTAGCGGCGGAACGAAAACAGCGCTGAAACACCACTATGATTTTGTGATTAATGCTTATCAATCTCTATCCGACAACTGCCAAAACACGCGCCGCCCAATAAAAGGAACAGTCGGACGCATTAAAGTTACCGATGAAATGCGACAGCAGGTGGCGCAAATTCATAACTCCATGCCCGCAAATTATCTAAATTCTGCCCCCGAAAAATTCACACCTGTTCAGATGTGCCATCTCATTAATGGTAGAAACAAAACCATTCCCGTTGCCATATGGGATTTTCTGCAGGAGATCAAAGCAAACGCTGTGAGCGCGCCTAATCGTTGCGGTCCTGAGACATTGGGGCAAAGCGCCATCTACCAAACAAAAGAGGATTTTCCCCTCACACCGTCTCTGCGGTCAAAACGGAATTATAAACTCCGCCACGTTCCCGGCACTGAATATGTTGAGATTACCGATGCGATCTATGAGACGCTGCACGCTGAACTCCGTAGAACGCGCGTTACTCCCAATACGCTTCTGAAACACGGCGATGATGCCCCGCGCGGGTTGCAGATACACACTGTTTCGAACTGGTTCAGTGGCAAAATACTCTCCGCAGAAAAGCATTATCTTGAATACATTCTGAAGTGTTATGCCGATCTCCCCGATGCACCAACTCCAGAGAGCTAAGTATCTAAAATTTTAGATAAATTGTATCAAAACTTTCCATAATATTAAAAGTTTTCCACCATAATAAGCATGCAAGACGAAAAACACTTAAAGACATTGATTACCTCAATGATCTTAAAGAGTTAAATAAAATACAGCCACAATGAATAAAAAGACAATTTAGGGCTGAAAAACAAGAATTGCGTGTGAAATGGGGAGAGCGAGATGGCTCTGGGAGAATTTAAAGAAAACATGTTCGATATCACCGGCGGTGAGGCCGGGAATGCCCGCATGTTGGCATCGATTGGGGATGCTCATGATGGCTACCTAAAATCCGGCTTCTCGCTAGCGCAAAGTTTCGCACAGGCACGGGATGCCACCAAAGAGAAAACCCGTAAATCGACAATAGACTGGCTCACTCTTCTGAATGAAATTCAGGCAGGAATTGATGCTCTGGAGCAGCCGTTTAAGGAAGAGTTTGGTGAGAACTATATTGATACGATGGCGCAGCGCTTCTTGAGTGAAGAAGAGTACAGTTCTGTAGAAACGGCGGCTGAGCGTGAACAGCTACTCTACGAAAAATATTTGGAAAATGGGGAAATCAAGGAAGGGTTTGAAAATAGTGCTGACGCCCAATGGATCAAGCAACTGTATGATGCCCGACTGCAAATCAACAAAGGCCACGAACTGCAACAAAAACTCACGAAAGCTCATGCGGAATATGGTGAAGATATTCCTGAGCAGATTGTTTCAGAAGTGCGATCAGAACTTGAACAAAGTGGCTTAGCTTCAATAGTTAGTTTTGACGAGCAAACGAATGGTGAAACATCTTATAAGATTGCTACGCAAGCCGTAGACCAAAACCATACAACTGAGGTTGGGGAATTAGGGAACCCAAATACCTTGAAATTTTAGCAAGTTAATCAAGTGCAGCAGTATTTGGGCTGACATCAGTATTTAGAGAACTAAACTGCCGTTTGTAAAATAGGTGCTGCCCCACAAGATCGGTCAAAGAGCTTGCCGCTTCCTGCGGTGGCATAGGGCCTTCAACAGTATGGCCATTGTAAAACGCCAATGAAAAACCTGGCTTACTAATTGTGCCGATGAAATACTGAGATTCTGCACCGCGTTCCGCTATTTTTTGCTGAAAGAGTTGACCTAACTGCTCTGGGTCGGCGGCACCTTCATAGGTTCCATAGCCGATAACGATACCTAATCCACCTGTTTCTTCAACATATTTTAAAGCGGCTCTTTGTGCCTCAAGCGCATTTTCATGAACTACAGATGTAGCAACAGCAGGGACAACCTGAACGGACCTGGTTTCATCTGCAAAGCTGTATGAGAGGGGCGCCATGGCGGCTATGGCCGTCATGCCCATGGCAGCGGCAGTGTTTGTAAATCCTTTT
>CAXBLS010000153.1:0-7445 GCA_963976585.1 uncultured Kordiimonadaceae bacterium | reverse complement strand
TAACCCAGGGCCGTATTTCTAGCGGCGGTGTCGGATGTGTTCCAGGGTGTTTTTGATTCCTCAGATGTTTGATAAAAGCTCCACGGACCTTTGTGATATGCGCCAGCTATGGCGTCATCATATGTGTTATAACCACATTTTAAAAAGATCGGAAAATGTTCAATAGATGAAGATCTTGGAGTTTCTACTCTGGCACAAGTCAAAGCAAAACCCATACTGTGCTGAGCCGAGTTCCTTGTCGCAGTTACAACATGATGACTGCCTGTTGTATCCATTGTTCCATGGAAATACGTTGGATTAGCAGCATCAAAATCAGCCCTATATCTACGCCAAGCTGCATATGTATAAACTGAGCCCGTAATGGAATGGTTAATTGACCCAGTATTACCTTGCCCACCACCGCGATGATGAGAAGCTGGGTCTTGGTGATCCCACCAAAAAGTTGCTTTGTGATCATTAGTCCCTGCAACAGAGTTGCAGTTTACACCATGATATAAATACTGGTGTGCATCTTTGTAAGTGCTAGAACCAGAACCTATGGGTAGAATATTTTTCCTAGCAACAAACCAAGAGTGTTTAGAACCGGAGACAGCAAAAGTAAAATCAGAGGCAGCTGTAATATTAATCCCCCCTGACACAACAGTCGATGCGTCAGAAGATGACATGATTGTCCATGCACCAACGCCGCCTTCGCCACCACTCAAAAATGTAAAGTATTCAAACATCCAGTTTTGTGCGGTAGCTGTGCCATCATCGCCGTTGCAATTTTTATTTATTCTACATCTCCATGTTTTTTCAGTTGCCATTTATATTTTCTCCTTAAATAAATAGTTTTATTATTGTAAAGTTATCCTAATTCCTTTAATTAATGCTGAACCAGTAGCGTGAGAACCAGATGCATAAATATCATACCATTCGTTACCATATACGTTGTTACCTGCTCCAACATTTAAGCTAGAGCCAGAAACATCTTCTATTCGCGCTTTTCCACTAGAAGTTAATTCTGCAATATATGTTCCATTGTTAAATCTCTGAAATTGGACCGAAGAAATTGATGCGATGGTCGAGCCCATCATGGCACGGAAGCCAATTTGACTATTACTACCCGTAAGAATCCTAACAGACCCAATATGAGTAGAGGTTGTTCCAGAAATTTCTGCGTTCAAAATTAAATTTATTTTAGAATGTGGCATCGTTTGTTCTCCTTATAAATACTTCCTACCATTGGAACCAGACACCTCTAATACTAGAAGTTGTATTTGTTACACCGGTTCCTGAACTAGACATATAAATATCGTACCAATCAGAATTAGAAACTGTTACATTAGAAGACGTGGCTGAGTTGTGGTTTGAAGACCCAATAGCTTTTACAGATGTTAATTGAGAGCCATTTGAGAACCTCTTAAACTCGACAAAAGTAGTTTTATCCCCGCCGCCGTATTTTAATTCGTTAATTAGAGCACCGATTGTGGTATAATCGCGAGCCTCTAAATAAACTGATCCCATGTGCATTGAGGTAGTTCCAAGCGAGTTGGTCGCAGATAAGACGTGCGTATAGTATGATGTCGCTAAAGTGAGACTTGGGGTATATGCAGTAGCAGTCGAATCTATAAAATTGGCTGATGCAGTAATGCCACCAACTTGAAGCGTGAAGGCACTTGCAGATGCAACGGAAGTAATTTGTGTAGCTGAAGCTGTTACACCGCCAGGTTGAATCGTGAAGGCACTTGCAGACGCAACGGAAGTAATCTGTGTAGCTGAAGCTGTTACTCCCCCAACTTGAAGTGTGAAGGCACTTGCAGATGCAGCAGAAACAATTTGCGTAGCCGATGCAGTTACTCCACCAATCTGCATCGTGAAAGTTCTTGCAGAAGCAACACTAGAAATTAAATTAGGATTTATTTGCTTATTAGGATCAACAGGAACATGTGAATCTACTTTTTCTTGAAGAAAGATAAGAGAAGAACTCGGATTTGCCATCGGCATATAAGGAAGATCTGTATCTCTTAAGGATATTGTTCCAAATGGGTTGCCAAGATGAAATGGAGCTTGGATATCTCCAGTTACCGTTTGAAACTGTTGACCTGTTACACTCCTACTGAGTGTTGTAATTGTGAAATTCGAATCGCGAGCCATAGAAATCCTTTTATTTGGAGCTTTCTATGATAAATAGCTTGAGCAAGATTATTTTACAATTTGAATATGCCGGATCCGTTCCATTTAATAGTAATATCTCCACCATTTGTGTTGATATTAAATGCCCCACCGGATCCCGTGCTATAATGTGCTAGAAGATAATCTGCTGCTCCATGAACTGCACCGGACTTAAATAAAACTACATGTGCAATTTTTTTACTTGCGACTACACTAGTGAATGTTATATCATTGCCGTCTAAAGAGCCAGTTTGAAAGTGCCAATTTCGGAGGCTTGCTGTTGCTCCTACTACATAGGGTTTTACAGCATCATGATAAAAAGATTGGGTTGCGAAATTGTTTATTGGATAACTTGAACTTATAAGGGCAACGCTAATAATTGCTTGATTAGCAGTAGCAACAGAGCTATATGCACCACCAGTCAGAGCAATTGCTCCACTCATGAAATACTCTTTAGCTTTTGGATATACTATATTATTTGGATTGCTTGACATGATTTACCCCTTTTAAGAATGGTTTCAGGAGTAAATAGTTATGAAAAAAATAATAACGGTTTGATTATCGCCTTTTTTATAGTTAAATAAATTAGGTGTTTTTCACTCTACGAAATGCACAGTGAATTCCGCGAAATGCTTTCCGAGCGATCTTTAATTGAACACCTTGACCATCTAAAAAGCTATAATCAAGGATTGCATCACCGCAACGGTCGATAATCTTAGTTGCATCGGCCTTGGTGCTATAAACCCAAACAAATCCTTCCTTCTTATCAGCATTTGCATCGATAATGTGAGATTCGCCCTCGGGTCCGCCACCTTTACCTTTAAAATGTGCTTTTACTTCATCTAAAGAGGGTTTTGAGGCTAGTAATTGACCCCATGCATCTTGTTTAGTGTTTGACATATCTTCTCCTAGTATTTATTGATTAAAATTTGTAAAGATTGGGCGGTGGCTAGTGCATCTCCCATAGCAGTATGACGGTCTTCTGCGGCTATTTCCACCTCCGCAGCCTTGAATAAGGTGTCAGCCGAGGCTCTAAAGCCACTAATTTTGCCCGAAATCATTAAAAATTGTAGCACTGAGCATGTATCCAAGGCGCGATCACGGAAATCAACCTTAAAATCCTCCCCTGCGAGCCTGTAAAGCCGTCTAATGAACCCTAAATCAAAGGGTGCATTGTGGGCTACCAGTTGAATTGGTCGTCTGTCAGGGCCAAAATGGGCGTCTAGATGGCCTCTGATACGGGCAACTGCCATTTCAGGGTCAAAACCCTTCTCATTTACTTCATTTAGGTCAATTTTATTGATTTTAAGAGCCTTTTCGATAGCATTTATCTCATTTTCTTTGATAAGAAGGTTAAAAACGGGCTTAACCTCCTCATTTGGAGTCCAACTGACCCCAGCGATGCTCAAAATACTGTGATCTTGGCAATCTAAGCCGCCAGTTTCAGTATCTACGACTAAAAATCTTTGTTTTTTTGACATAATGCTATAATACCACGGCTAGGTGTGCTTGTCAACTAAGAATTTCCCTATATTTTAATAATGCAAGCTCTTTTGCCTTGGCTTCTATCATTAAATCGAAATTATGACCATGAGTGTTGATAGGGGTATATACATAGTCGGAATGAGCTTGTGGTAAACACTCATTATTCTGTTCTTTACGCCTGGATTCACTCAAATGGCAAACGGGGGTTATCCCCGACCACGTTTCCATGGCGTAATCCAACGCTTCACCTTGCCCCAAGCCTCCATTGTGGAGAAAATGATGATGATAATCAAACACAATAGGACAGCCAATGTCCAACCACATATATTTGTAAAGTTCTTGCGTCGTAAAGAGAGATGGTTTATCGTCATTTTCAACTGTTAATCTTCCTTTTAGGTTATTAGATAATTTATCATAATTTTTACAAAATCTATATGCAGTTTCGCGTTTATTATCATAGGCTGCACCGATGTGAATATTAATCTTGTTATAATAACTAGGTTTAAAACCCATGATATCAAAGATTTCAGAATGATGTTCCAACTCTTTTACAGTATTATTAACAATTCGGTCATCTTTAGCACATAATTTGTTAAACGGACCAGGATGAAAGGACAAACGCTGACCAACATCCGTGGCAAAGGAACCTGCGTCTATTAAAGCCTGACATATGTTTTCATAATCAGGTAATTGTTCTAAATTATACTCCGAAGCCCATGGAAACAGGCTGGAAGACATGCGAAAGAACTTAATATCATTTTCTTCATTCCATTTAAGGATTTTTAACAGGTCAGTGCAGTTTTGGAGTGCAAGTTCTGATGCATAAGGGATTCCTCGTGCCTGAAATGTTCTCTTGATCATTGAACGATTGGTTGTAATTCGTTTAGACTTGGGGACATTTGAAAATCCCATGTTTATGCAGGCATATCCTAATTTCATATAAAGATCATATCAAATATAGCAGGAAAAGTCAAGATAAAAAAAAGGGGGGCCAAAAGACCCCCCCCAAAAAAATAAATTTTTTGAATTTAACCTATAGACTTACGCCTAGTCCAAGACCTACAACATGTGCTGTATTTGAGAGATCAGTCCCGGTAGAATTAAGCATATAATACACATTCACCGCAACATTACTCGTCACTGACCGCGTGACTCCAAGAGAAGCACGATTATGGATCAAACCTTCATCATTTAGACGAACTTCGTCTGAAAGACCCAAGGTCAAACCTCTAACGACCGCGCTGGCAGTTAATGATGTTCGACCACTTAAAGTGTCAAAACCACTTAACTCAATAGCTGATGCACTGTCAATATTTACTCCACCTCGCAATAACGCCATAGCAAGGCCGACAAATGGTCGATGCTCGCCAGAGCTTGCATTGAGATATCCCGCAGATACACCAACTATTTCATTAACACCAAAACCAAGACTTAACTTGGTACGTTGGTCCGCCAATGAGAGATCAGTAATGTCTCCAAAACGAAGTTGCTCCTCCACATTCAACGTTACATTGTTTGCGACGGTTCCTGAAACATTCAGGGTTGTCCAAACGGCGGTATCAGCGGCCATTGCTTTATCGGCAAACATTGCCATAAGAATCGCTCCGAAACCAATCGTTAGTATTTTTTTCATTCTGTTAGTCATTTTAATAACTCCTTAATTTCCCTAATTGGGAAAGCCACAAATAGGATTCGAACCTATAGTCTATGGTTTATAAAACCATTACTCATCCAACTGAGCTATTGTGGCGATATATTACTTATTTAATTTAGTTTTGCAATATTCCTTTCTACATGGATCACAACATATACTAAAACATTTTCCATATTCATGACTGTGGTTTATAGTCTTTTCACAAATTAAAGAACAAGTCTGGGCACATTCAAAAAATTTCTTACTACACGATGCCCTAGAATCACTATCACATTGACTAAATGTTAATAAAATAATGGTTACAACAAAAACTTTCATAATTTGATAAGCCGTATTATAACCTAGTCCTGTGTTAAAGTCAAGAAAAATTAATTTCTTTAGAATTGTTCTTCTTCGGTTGAACCCTCAAGGGCTAAAGTGGAAGCATTACCACCACTTATGATCTGAGAAATCTTATCAAAATACCCAGTTCCAACTTCACGTTGGTGTTTTACTGCGGTAAAACCATGAATAGTTTGGTCAAATTCATTTTGTTGTAATTCAGAATAAGCTGTCATTCCTAATTCTTTATAATTTTTGGCCAAAGTAAACATACTATAATTTAATGAATGGAAACCTGCAAGAGTTACAAACTGAAATTTATATCCCATTTTCTCTAGGGAATTTTGAAACATAGCAATGGTATATTTATCTAAATGCTTTTCCCAATTAAAAGAAGGCGAACAATTATAAGCTAACAATTTCCCTGGAAATTTAGCATGAATTGCATCGGCGAATTTTTTTGCTTCTTCTAGAGATGGTGTTGAGGTTTCCAGCCACAATAAATCTGCATAAGGAGCGTAAGCCAAGCCGCGAGCAATTCCCATTTCCAAACCACCAGTAATCTTATAAAAGCCTTCGGGAGTTCTTTCCCCTGTCATGAATTCATGATCACGTTCATCAACATCGGAGGTGATAAGTTTGGCGCTATTTGCATCTGTGCGAGCGATCAGTATGGTTGGTGCATCACAAACATCGGCAGCCAATCGTGCAGCAGTTAAAGTTCGAATGAACTGCTTTGTAGGAACAAGAACTTTTCCACCCATGTGTCCGCACTTTTTCTCGGAGGCGAGCTGATCTTCAAAATGAACACCGGCTGCACCGGCTTCGATCATGGCTTTCATTAATTCATAAGCATTTAAAGGGCCACCGAAGCCCGCTTCTGCATCAGCTACAATTGGGGCGTAATAATCAACTTGATTATTTCCCTCGACGGCTTCTATTTGATCTGCTCTTTGAAAAGCTTTATTAATTTTTTTAACTACTTGTGGAACACTATTAGCAGGATAAAGACTCTGATCGGGATACATATCACCCGCTAGATTTGCATCAGCAGCCACTTGCCAACCACTAAGATAGATGGCCTGTAAGCCTGCCTTGACTTGTTGGACTGCTTGATTTCCTGTGAGCGCACCTAATGCACGTACAGCTTCTTTTTCTTGTAGTAATCCCCATAATTTTTCGGCTCCATCTTTTGCAAGGGTATATTCAATTTTCTTAGTACCCCTAAGATTAAGCACTTCTTCTTTGGTATAAGGTCTTTCGACACCTTTCCAGCGGCTATTCATTTCTGTTGGTTCCTTTTATGTTAAATTTATAATGCATCATAGCACTTAAGAGTTAGAAAATCAATTAGTTCTTCCGATGTGCAAAGCTCAGTAAATATTTTTTTTGTTTCTTCAAATTTATTATTATTTTTAAATTTGGTGACTTCTTCATCAAGTATTTTAAAAAAATATTTTTTTGTTACCTGTTTATCATTATTTAACCATACTCCAAAATGAAGCTGTTGCCAAATTTGGGCACGAGAGATTTCAGCGGTGGCAGTGTCTTCCATAAGATTATTAATTGGAACACAACCATTACCGTTTAACCAAGCATTTAAATATTGAAAACCGATTCGAATATTATCTCTAAAGCCTTTTTCACTGCACTCACCTTTTGGGACGCAAGATAAATCCCTGCGAGTTATTAAATCATTAAGATAAATTTGTTTATCAATTTGATTGGGTGTCTTCATATGTTCATCAAAGACTTCCCTCGCAACCGGAATTAGTCCGGGATGAGCAACCCAAGTACCGTCGTGTCCATCTTGGACTTCGCGCAGCTTATC
>CAXBLS010000152.1:0-7484 GCA_963976585.1 uncultured Kordiimonadaceae bacterium | reverse complement strand
ACCATGTCAGAGTTTAATTTATCTTCAGGTTGTCTAGTTAAAGGGGGCCACTTCAGATAATTGTCTCAAAAAAATTTCTCAGGAAGAATATTTCTTAAAAGAATGTTTCTTGTATGCTTAATCAGTATTATGATAAAGTTCATTTTGACTTATTTGTTAACAAAATCTTTAGAATAATTCTAGAGCTTATTCATTTATAAGCAAGTTTTTCTAGCCGCTCAGACATTTTGTTCTCTTAAAATTAATGATTTTTGATAAAATTTACAAATTTTTAAGGAGTAACGAAAATGAATAATATCGTAAAAAACTGGTTGAGCAAATCGCGAGAGGAGCTTGATGAAATCTATTGCAAAGCTGAGCCTGGAAGCATTCCTAGTGGTGATACACATGGCACTGCCATCTTGGCTGGGTCCATATTTTCCAAAATTGTAGCTGCTTTTGCCCGCCTCCTTGCTTGGCAAGGAAAAGTATTTGATCTATTTTGCCCAAATGGTCAGGCAGGTCTTCTTGTCAACAAGATAACACCATTTGGACTCACATTCATTGTTGCTAAGGTGTATCGCGACAAAAGTTGGATGGATGGGAAAGATACTATCGTCATCGATTATTCCAAAACTTCATTCGTTGCCAAAGTGATTCGCGATGAAATTCGTGAGATTGAGCCTGGCGTTTATCTTGGGAAGGTGTGGTGGGGGAAAACGCGCGTCTTGGATTTTGCCCTAACACGTGATGACGTTGATTAAAAAACCGACTAAAAGGTTAGCTTGAGATAGAACTATGACACCACAATCCACTTTCATGATCACTGCGACTGTACGTGCCGGGGAGTTAAAAAACCTACGCACTTTGCTTGTTTCGATGAACAAAGCGCCTGGTCATGCTGATCCCGACCATAATCTAGTGCCTTTTGGCCGGTTTGATTGTTTACATTTTGCGCGTTTTGTAATTATAGAAGCAATAACTGCACAAGAAATTAAAGAATTTGGTGAAAAGCCAAGACCGTGGCGTCCAACACTTGCCTTTCTTGGTGATTTAGATGGTGATAGAGATTCATTTCTAGCAGAACTTGCAGAGCATGCTGGCCCAGGTTTAAAAAAAATATTTTCTTATTGTGAAGGGTTTTCTGAAGAAAATTATAATCTGTTGGAATGGATGAAAGAAAATAACATTAGTCCCAAGGCAAATTACATAAATTGGATCGGTCGCACTGTCAAACAAGTGCATGAAGAAGCCGCGTTACATAAATCTTTATCAACTTATTTACAAGAAATTGTCGGTGAGGTTGGCCGTGAAAATATTCGCTTACTTCGACAAAAACTTTTATCTCATGTTGAAATGGAGAAACATAAAGACAAGCTTGCGTTAACACCACCAGAACCGACCTCTACTGAGTGGGAAATACGGAATTTGATGCATAAAATCGGCGTACCATTGCTCCTGTTGTTATTGTCCCCATTGCTTTTAATCATTGCGCCCTTTTTTGCTTTACGCTTACGCATGCTAGAGCGCTCCGATCCTGAACTTTTTATTCGACCGAGTCGCGAACATATTCAACAACTTACAGCGCAGGAAGACTGGGATGTTAGCAATCAATACAGCGTGTTTGGTGATGTAAAACCAGGTTTTTTTAGATTGTTGACTTTCAAATTTATACTTTTTCTGACCGACTATGCAGCCAGACACGTATACAACCATGGTTTTCTTGGTCGGATAAAAACCATCCATTTCGCCCGCTGGATATTTATGGATAAAAACCATAAAGTTTTTTTTGCCAGTAACTATGATGGCAGCCATGAGAGCTATATGGACGATTTTATTAACAAAGTTGATTGGGGTTTGAATCTAACTTTTAGTAATGCTGTCGGGTATCCAACTACAAGATGGTTAATAAAGGAAGGCGCGCAACGGGAACAACCGTTCAAATATACGCAAAGGCGCCATCAGATACCTACCGAGGTTTGGTACAAAGCTTACCCAGATTTAACTGCCACGGATTTAGCGCGTAACAGTCGCATTCGTCAAGGTGTGGAAATTCGCCAATCTAATGATGAAGAAATTTGCAAATGGCTAAGTCTAATCTAAGCGGGGAAGTTAGAAATGAAAAATGAAAGCAACTTTGAATTTTGTGACCTGCAAGGACTGGTGCGTTTTGCCCATGGCAAATTAACCGATACCTGCTTTATGTTACTGAAAGTTACGAATGCAAATGCCGCCAAGCAATGGATGAATAAGATGCACTCCTCTATCAGCACTGCGAGCGCAGCAACAGGTGAGCTACCTCTTACGGCACTTCAAATTGCTTTCTCTGCGGAAGGATTACGTGCGCTAGGACTCAAAGAATCAATTATTGAAGGCTTTTCCGATGAGTTTATCACTGGTATGGCAGGAGATGAAAATCGTTCCCGCCGCTTGGGTGATGTAGGTGGCAATGCACCAAAACATTGGAAGTGGGGTGGCGATGCAGCACAGACACCACATGTCTTACTACTGCTTTATGCTCACCCTGAAAAAGCAGATATTCAAGCCTGGCGAAAAAAAGTTGAAGATGAATATTTCTCACAGGCATTTCAGTTATTGAGTCAATTACCAACCCAGCATCATACTGGTGAGACTGAGCCATTCGGATTTATAGATGGTATCAGTCAGCCGACAATCGATTGGACATGTCGGCAGAATACAGATCAGCATGAGCGTGATCGTTATTCAAACTTATTGGCTATTGGCGAGATGGTACTCGGCTACCGTAATGAATATGGACAATACACCGCACGACCACTCATTGATCCGAAGAATGATCAATTCGCAGCTGATTTACCTAATGCCGAAGACGAACCCTCACTGAAGGATTTTGGACGAAATGGGACATACTTGGTGCTAAGACAACTGAACCAGGATGTTCCCGGCTTTTGGAAATTTCTCGACAAGGTGACAAACACCGAGCCGGCAAAACGTGAACAACTCGCCGCTTCCATGGTGGGTAGAGAACGAGAAGGTACGCCATTAATTGTGGAGCACATTCCAGGGGTTTCGAGAAAGGATCATGGCAACCACTTTGCCTTCGACTTAGACCCAAAAGGGAACCATTGCCCGATTAGCGCACATGTTCGCAGGACTAACCCACGCACGGGTGACTACCCGCCGGGTGTAAACGGCTTTTTTAGTCGGTTGACTAAAATCTTGGGTTTTGGACAAGGTCCGGATGAAGATCTCGTTGCTTCCACCCGTTTTCATCGATTACTTCGCCGAGGTCGCAGCTACGGTTCAGAGCTTACGCCGGAAGACGCCATTAATTCTGATGCGCCTGTTGCCGAGCGTGGCTTGCAGTTTATTTGCCTGACAGCCAGCATATCTCGACAGTTTGAGTTTGTTCAAAATGCCTGGTGCGTGAATAGTAAATTTAGCGGACTACAACAGGAACAAGATCCACTATTGGGAAATCGTGAACCGTTAATGAGTGGCGAACGTACCGATCATTTTAATCGCCCCGATTCAGCAGGTCCGACACAGAGAACCTGTCACCTTCCGCAGTTTGTTACTGTACGTGGAGGTGGATATTTTTTTATGCCTGGGCTAAGCGCACTGAAATATATTTCATCCTTTCCCGCTAACGGGAGTGATAGCTCATCATGACGATCAAGAACCGTATACTGAAAGCCATTCATGATTTTCTGATTCAACTGCTGCGTATTGAACGTCGGTTGGAACCTTGGTTTCGTCAGCAATGGGACTATTTTTTTCGTGAGCCCAGTGCAAAGATTATTCAGTTCTTTATTAATCTGCGACGCAAAAATGAAGGCCTAAAATTGGCCGAAGAAAAAATTGACCCTGACGAAGAAGAGAGTCTGGATAAAATTATCGACCTGATGTCCGATCAAATGCGTGGGCGTTTCAAACCAGGCAGTTATGAACGGGGTGGCAACACAAAAACGCATGGCATTGTGCGCGCCACGGTAACCATACGAGATGACCTACCGGAGCATTGTCGCAAGGGCATTTTTGCCAATCCGCGCAGTTACCCAGCTTATGTGCGTTATTCCGGGCCTGGACCGAATGTGCCTGCCGATATTAATGATGTTGGTTTTATGAGTATGGCGGTGAAACTTATGGGCGTACCTGGCGAAAAACTATTCATGAATGAAGAAAAATTTACCCAGGATATTATCACAACCAGTGGCGGCGCAACGTTTGTCACACCCAACACCCGGGAAAATGCTAAGTTGCAGTATTGGAGCCTTTTGGATATGACACTTTATTACTTTCTCAATCCGAAAGACTCCCACCTATTGGATTTCTTCATGCAAAGCCTGTGGAATGAGACCCAATACAATCCATTGGGTCAGCGTTACTGGAGCTGCACCCCTTATCTGCTCGGCGAAGGCCAGGCTATGATGTATTCATTTATACCCAAGACAAAAGAAGTTGAAAGAGAAATCCCAGGTTTACCTTTTGGTACACCGCCGTTTAATTATCTGCGGGAAAATATGATTAAGACCCTAGCTGAAAAAGATGTTGAGTTTGATTTGATGATCCAGATACAAACTGACCCACATCTAATGCCTATTGAAGATAGTTCAGTTCGCTGGCCAGAAAAACTTTCTCCATTTATTCCTGCCGCAACGGTGCATATTCCGAAACAAAAGTTTGATTCCAATGCACAGTTTGAGTTTGCAAAACGTCTAAAAATGAATCCTTGGCATTGCCTACCAGAGCATCAGCCATTAGGCAACCTAAATCGAGCAAGGAAGCGAATGTATCAAGAATTATCAAATTTTCGTCAGGAAATGAATCAAACCCCACATCTTGAGCCAACCGGGAATGAAGTATTCGATTGAATTCCTTGGTCAATCTAAAAACGATATCTTCTTTTTGACCGTAGATAGACACTATACCATTAGTGACAAGGAATTATTAAGCTCAGAATTGTTAGTACATTTGGCTGCTCTGATTTGAAAAATTCTGTACTCAAATCCTGCTGCTAATATTGGAGAGTAATATGAAACTTGGACTGGCTCTTTCCGGTGGTGGATTCCGTGCCTCATTTTTTCATATCGGTGTTTTAGCTCGCTTGGCAGAAATTGGCAAACTCAGCCAGGTAGAAGTCATTTCTACGGTCTCTGGCGGTTCCATAGTTGGTGCTATGTATTACATCAAGCTAAAGAAAATCTTCGATAACAGTACATCTCCAACAAACGAGCAACTTGTAAATCTAGTTAAAGAGATGGAAGTCGAGTTTCTTGAAGGCGTACAACGCAACATCCGTATGCGGGCATTGGTTAATCCACTAAAAAACTTACGCATGTGTATGGCAAATTATTCACGAAGCGACCGCTTGGCAGAGTTATATGATGAGCTATTTTATCGCCCCGTATTAAATCCTGGTAGCAAAGAAATGATCAAAATGCGCGACCTTAAAATTTTCCCTGATGGCAAGGTGGTAAATCCTGATGAATTTAACAAGTTGCCTATATGCAGTAAACTTGGAAAAAATAGGTGTAAGTTACCTATCATTCTGATCAATGCGACTTCCCTTACTAGCGGCCATAACTGGCGCTTTGAAGCATCAAGCATGGGTGAACCCGAACGTGCTTCAAAAGATTTGTTAGATATTGACAAGAATTCCCGTTTCAGTAGACCGGCAAAGTATGATGAGATGCCTGAGAAAGCAAGTAATATTAAACTAGGACATGCTGTTGCAGCCTCTGCATGTGTGCCAGGCCTGTTTAATCCCTTAGCTATCAGTGAGTTATATAACGACATTCAGATTCAGCTGATAGATGGTGGCGTACATGATAACCAAGGTATTGAAGCGTTACTGGAAGAATGTTGTGAAGAAGTCGTTGTCAGCGATGCATCAAAGCATATGAGCGATGAAATGGCATTTTCTACTCAAATCCCACATGTTTTAAGTCGCAGCACCGGTATTCTGATGGATAGAGTTCGTGAAGAGGAACTAAAAGGAATTCTGAATAATAAGGGCATCAAATCAACAATTCTACATTTGCGCAAGGGCTTACCTGTAAAGACCGTTCCCTATATTAATGAGATAAATCAAAACAAACCCAGCGATGACAAAATTCTTGACTTCGGCGTTCACCCGGATATTCAGAATGCACTTTCAAATATCCGGACTGATTTAGACTCATTTTCGGACGTTGAAGCGGATGCACTGATGGCCGATGGTTATCTAATGAGTCATCATAGCTTCAAAGAAAAGCAGATATTGACTGATAGCAAGTGTAACTGGCGTTTTTTATATTTAATCGATAAAATGCGCACCAATAACAATCATGAGTTCATGAAACATCTGAAAACTGCCAATAAACAATTTCTGAAGGTATTTTTCCTAAAACCGATAATTAGCACACTGATGGCACTCCTATTTATATCAATTATTAGCACCATTGTTTGGTTAGCATTTGGAGACGATATCCAGGCTTTTCTGAATGAACCACTAGAGAGCAAAACATATAAAGACCTGTTTATCTATATTGGAGGCATCATTCTTCTCATCACTTTGTCCGTCATACTTTCGCGCTGGGAAAAGCTCTATGCATTGTATAAGTTCATACGCCAACCTATCACCTTTATTGGTCGGCTACTCTTTCGTGCAATACCACCTGCATTAGTTTCAATATTTATCTGGCTACATTTGGAAATATTTGACAAAAGATTTTACCTAAGAGCAGGAAAACGCGAAAATTTTATAACGTAATATTTTTGTCAGTGGTGGATTAGTAAAACAGTCAAATTAAAATTCTATCATTAGAAAAATGATTATTATAAGTTCAAGAAAAGTTTTCGATGATCCAGATCACATTTCCGTTGATGGTCACCATATACGCGAAATAAATCTTAATACGGATAAAAAATTAAGGGATAAATCCCTTTCGACCTTAAAGAATGAGTTAAAAAACAAAAGAATTAGTTTCTGGCGTGTACGATCAGGTTATCGGTTATTGTTGGCCTGGCGGCGATCAAAGATGGGAATGGTTACAAGTAAAATCCAGGGCGAATGCCGTTGCGCGCATTTTTCGTTTTTTAATTGAAGATTTGGCGAAGTCAGCAAGTAACTTAGACTTAATGTCGCATAGTTTAGGAACGAGGGTTAGCCTGAGAGCACTAGAAGAATGCTCAGAATAAAATGTAATCAGAAATTATTATTGTACAGCTGCTGCCATAGACAACGAATGTTTAGAACCACGTGAAGAATTCTTTGATTCAGTAGCATTCTGTAATCGGCTATTTGTTTTTCATTCTGCCCGAGATAAAGCTCTCAGTGTATTATATAAAGCATCTGATTGGGATTTGGCCTTAGGTTTGTATGGACCGGAAGATATCAATTATATTTCCAAACAGGCAAAAATGATTTATGTCACCAATTGTAAAAAAATAATTAGTTATCACGGTGGTTACAAAAAAGCAGACCGGATGTAAGTATCCCTTAAACTAATACACCTCAGAAGTAGAAATTTCTATAATTGACC
>CAXBLS010000151.1:0-7536 GCA_963976585.1 uncultured Kordiimonadaceae bacterium | reverse complement strand
CTGCTTTGGGTCGAAAGCAGTCGCTCAGAGAGGCTTAGAATGATCGAAATTGATTTTTTATGACCCAGAAAGGATGTCTCAGTGAGAGAACTTTTTTTAGAATAAGTCTAAGCTCTACTCCTCTGTCCATAACAGTGATTTCTTATCAAGTTTATTTATTGGGCCTAAGGTCCTCAATAATCTGCGCATCAACCCAATATATAGTCAGATTTCCTGGGCTTAACTGTCTATGAAAGAAAAGGTATTTTCCATCCGGCGTCACGCTAGCCGAGGCATCCCAGACGTCTGTGTTTATCTTATCGCCCAAGTTAATAGCCTCACCCCATGAACCATCTTGCTGTCGAAAACTGATATAGATATCAGAATCACCATATCCACTGTCTCTTCTGCCATCCCACATAATATAGGACTCGTCCGGTGCGATGAAGGGATGGGCATTCCATGTTCCGGTGTTAATCTCTTTGCTAAGTGGCCTCGGTTCTTCACGTTTGCCGTCTATTAATCGTGAATAACGAATAACACCATCACCGTCTGTGCCTTCCTCGTCAAAGACATAGGTTCCTTTAGATGAAGACGTAAGGCGCATGACGTGGATATCTTCGAAATGTGAGCCAAGGCTTTTTACCTCTGACAATCCAGCTTCGGTGCGCTCCAGATATCGCTTGCCCAAGTGTATTATCTTACCATCCGGAGAAATGGAGGGTCGCCCCACGCTGGGCGATGCAATTGATTCGCGCCATTGATCATTTTGAGATTTAAAGACAACTAACGAATATTTTTCATATTTGCCACCTTTCCTAATAAGATAGAACTCATTCATATCGGGTGTAAAGGTACCACTAAATTCATAATGCTCTGTCGAAACAATACCGGGAGCAAATACTTTAGGCGTTAAACCGGGAGGTTCTTGCCCGAGATAGGGGCCATCGGGGATGGGAATGTCGTCTTGGGCTTGACTTCTGCCACCCACAGCCAAAAAAGTGAGCACCAGAATAATAGATGCTGAGATACGCTTCATTATATTATCTTTCTGTAAGTACGAGATTATATTATTTCTGTAAGCCCACCAAATCAATCACTTTTTAGCTGTGACAACCATTTAATACCGCGTATTACGGTCACAGGAAACGCGGCGCCATGGATAGAAACTTCAATTATCACCAGCCCAGTAAGCGTTAAAATTGGCTCTACGGTGGCCGAAAGCGGACACTCGACATTTTTTTTCGGACAAAAGATCAATTATTGATTAATCTCAAGTCCTGTCGATAGCGATCGCAGTACTACTGTATTAAAACTAGGAGTTAACCACTATGAATAGCCGTATCTACAAAATATTTTCTCAATTTCTTGTCTTGTTAGTTGCCACATTTACCTTGGCGGCCTGCGAAAATAATGGCAGAGGCTATCCTCCGGTGGCAGAGGCACCGACCTTGGACTATGTCGATGGAAAGGAATTACGTTCTCGCATGCAACAGCTTGCATTTGAGTTGCAAATGCTCGATAGTTCTCTTGCAGCTGAATATGATGAAGGCCCTCTTCCTCAGCAATCTGTCGTCGATAGCCTTCGCAATATCGAGCGTATAGCGCAGGCCCTTCAACCTCGTGATCTCAGCTCTAGTCATCCGTTCTTGCTAAAAGATTTGGACAGATTACTATCTGACGTGAGTAGGGCTAAAATAGATGCCGCGAAGAACCGTTATTACATGGCTGGTCGCATCTCCGGTGCCTGCGCCAGTTGCCATAGAACAGCTTATTCAGGCTTATTCAACCAATAGGGCTCTTTACTCTATATCGAATGACCGCTTTCGACCCACAGCGGACGCTCAAAAGAATGCAAGAATACCCGAAATTGGTAATTATTTTTTATGAACTGTTCTCTCACCAAAGCAGATAATTGTAATTTTGCAAAAAATCGCTTTTGCTCCGCTGATAAATTTAGTATTGGTTTTACCTAGTCTTGAAGGGGAATAAAGATATGTTTGGACAATATATGTCAATTAAATCAGTGTTTATCGTAACCGCAGTCCTAATCGGAACGTTGGTTGGGTGTGGCCCATCAGAGCCACTAACAAGTGTCGAAGGTGCCGATACCGTTTACATCAATGGCCGTATATACACGGTCGATACTGATCACAACTGGGCGGAAGCTGTTGCAATAACTGGTGATCGGATTGCTTATGTGGGGACAACCCAGCAAATCAGCGATTATATTGATTCAGAAACGCAAGTAATCGACCTCCATGGAAAAATGATGCTGCCGGCTCTACAGGATAGTCATATCCATCCGATCTTAGGCGGAATAGAAGCCTTAAGCTGTGACTTGAATACTCTTGACGGGCTCGAGGGTTACAGGACTGTAATCACGGATTATGCAGCATCCAATCCCGATCTTGATTGGATTCTCGGTGGCGGATGGTCAATGGCGGTCTTTGGCGCTGGTGGTGCACCGAACAAAGCCATTCTTGATGAGCTGGTACCGGACCGCCCCGTGTATCTGACGTCGCGGGACGGCCATAGCGGCTGGGCCAATAGTCTGGCACTTGAAATTGCAGGCATAACAAAGGAAACCCCCGACCCCGAGGACGGTATTATAGACCGCGATCCCACGACAGGAGAATTGGTCGGCAGCCTTCAAGAAGGTGCGATGTCATTGATGGACCAACATGTACCACCAGCATCGCTTGAAAAGAGGATCGCGGGACTGCGCTACGCTATGGAAATGCTGCACTCATATGGCATAACTTCAATGCAGGACGCTTCCGTCATGCATGCGGACTTTGAAACCTATGCGGCCATGGATGCGCGTAACGAACTCAATTTGCGTGTTGTCGCTTCTCAGTGGTGGGAGCGTGATACTGGTACTGAGCAAATTCAGGGGTTCGTAGCCTTAAGAGACGAATTTAGCAAGGGTCATATTGATGGCACGACGGTTAAAATAATGCAGGATGGTGTACTGGAAAACTATACAGCAGCAATGCTGGAACCGTATTTGGAAGGGGATGGAACAAAGGGCATCCCAATGGTCGATCCAGAGATTTTAAAACAATCTGTTGCAGCATTGGACGCGGCAGGTTTTCAGGTTCATTTTCACGCAATTGGCGACGCGGCAATCAGGCAAAGCCTGGACGCGGTTGAACATGCGCGCGACGTTAACGGACCTCTTGGTAACCGACATCATATTTCACATTTGCAGGTAATTCACCCTGACGATGTACCTCGTTTTGCTGAGCTTGATGTCGTTGCCAATTTTCAACCCTTGTGGGCCTACGCAGATGAATATGTGACGGAACTGAACATACCTGCAATTGGCGAGGAGCGCACAAGCTGGATGTACCCGATTTTGAGTATAGAAAAATCCGGTGGTATGGTCGCATTTGGCAGTGACTGGTCCGTGTCTACAGCCAATCCTTACGCGCAGATGGAAACAGCCATAACCCGGCGCGGCGCGTTCGACGAACCTTATCCTGAATTTATCCCAGAAGAAAAGATCAGCGTTCAATCGGCCATCGAAGCCTTTACCATTAATGCGGCTTTCGTCAACAAACAAGAGGATGAAACCGGTTCTATCGAGGTGGGTAAACTGGCCGATCTTATTGTGCTGGACCAAAACCTGTTTGAAGTTGATCCATCCGCAATTTCTGATACCAAGGTACTGCTTACCCTGTTCGGTGGTAAGCCGGTTTACGGCGACCCCGGTGATCTTTAAACGACGCATTTGAATTAACACTTAACTTTGATGCAGAGATGTCATAAGAGTTTGAAAAACCCAACCCCTGACGACGTACAGTCTATCTGCAAGGTACTTTCTCTTTTGAATTACGCTTGAGGTATTTAAGTGATATGGCATATTGAGATTAAATCGAGACAGAAAATTAGAACGATAAGTTTCTTTAATACGAGTGGAGGAACATATGAGGCTTAAAAACAGAGACTGGGTTCCGTCAACTACTGAGTTGTTGGTTAAATCTATTGCGATGCGCACAGCTGCTCAAAAGGCTGATGAAATTTCTGATATTGTGGAAAGCCTTGCACGGCGTAATCGCGTCATCCATGAAAAAGAATGTTTTAATCTAAACCCTGCAACAAATGTAATGAATCCAAAGGCAGAGGAATTCTTATCTTCTGGAATAGGTACACGCCCTTCGCTTGGCTATCCGGGGGATAAATATGAGATGGGTCTCGAGGCTATTGAAGAAATCGAAATTATCGCTGCTGAATTATGTGCAGAAGTATTCGATGCTTCTTATGCAGAAGTAAGGGTTCCTTCGGGGGCTATTGCAAATCTCTATGGTTTTATGGCCACTTGTAGACCTGGAGATACTATCATTGCGCCGCCCGCTTCTATCGGCGGTCACGTTACCCACCACACACAAGGATGTGCAGGACTATTTGGCTTGAATACCATTGACGCACCAGTTGACCGCGACGGTTATACCGTCAATCTGGAAAAATTGAGACTTATGGCTAAGAAAGAAATGCCTAAATTAATAACCATCGGTGGAAGTTTGAATTTATTTGAGCATCCCGTCAAAGAAGTGCGCAAGATCGCTGACGAAGTGGACGCTAAAGTAATGTTTGATGCAGCGCATCAATGCGGAATAATTGCCGGAAAAGCCTGGAAAAACCCGTTAAAAGAAGGTGCTCATTTCATGACAATGAGTACTTATAAAAGTTTAGGTGGCCCGCCAGGTGGATTAATTGTAACCGACGACGCAGAAATCGCACAAAAATTAGATACAATCGCCTACCCAGGCATGACGGCGAATTTTGATGCTTCAAAAACGGCAGCATTAGCAATTGGTATGCTGGATTGGATTGAGTATGGCGAAGCTTATGCCAGCGAAATGATCAATGTTAGCCGTGCATTTGCACAAGCGCTGAACGATGAGGGATTAAAAATATTTGCAACCGAAAAAGGTTTCACCAATTCACATCAATTTGCTCTTGAGGCTGCTGATTTTGGCGGCGGACAGGCAGCATCCAAGCATTTAAGGCGCGGCGGGTTTCTTGCCAGCGGTATTGGCCTTCCGATAAATCAGGTTGAGGGTGATTTAAATGGGTTGCGTATTGGAACACCTGAATTAGTTCGGTGGGGCGTAACGTGTGAAGACATCCGTGTAATTGCTTCCTTATTTGCCCGCACACTCCGGTCAAGTGAGCCTGAAAAAAGTCTTTGCGAAACCAAGAAAATAAGAAGTGAATTTAATTCACTTCATTACATTCTCTAAGTTATCAGACAAATAGCTAAATAGCGCTCTTCGAAAACTCAGGGCAAATATATCGATCCTGAACCGTTATAATGGATACCACCGATGACAAAAGATTTCGTACCCACCGAATTTGACGTACCAACTTCATTGATTAAAGACCAGTTTCGACTGGAAGTACTCGAGCCAAGTGTTGTCGAGTTCGACTTTGAAGCTGTTATGTCAAGCCGGGTAAACCTTCGATATACCTTTGCTGAAAATGATGAATGGCCTAGTGACGAGATGACCTTGGAAGAAAATAACAATGACCTTATCTTACACCATGAAGAATTTCACAAGCGTGAAGCTTTCGCATACACCGTTTTAACACCGGATAGGAAGAGATGCATCGGCTGCGTATATATCGAACCGTGCGATAAAGAGGGTTTTGATGCCGAGGTCTATTTCTGGATCAGGGATGATACACTCCATTTGGAGTCAGAGTTTTATATGCTGCTACGCAAATGGCTTAATGATGACTGGCCATTTACCCGCATCGCCTGGCCAGGGCGGGAAGTGAGCTGGGAAAAATGGGGCAAACGATCCCACGATCATATTTGAGAAACGCGCCCTGCAAGGACATCAATAGACCGTTTTAGGTCGGTAGCGGTCTTTCCAAAAGTGCGTGTAAGGGAAGCGTAACTATATTCTATTCTTTTGGCTCTAGGTTAAAAGCAATAATTGTTCGTGGTACTTTGCTGTTGCTTTGAATAGCCTGATGTAACATCCATGACGGGAATACGAGAATGTCACCCTCTTCAACGTCGGGTGTGTAGCAGTCTTGAGTATTTCTAATATCATTCGGGTCAATGAATGGTCGAAACAGTGTTGTGGCAGAGTGAACATTTGGATCAAACGATGCATATAAGACACAGCTATAACCGACTGGCTGATGTCGATGGGCTGAAAAACCAGCCTGATCGGTATATTGCTGCGCCCATATATCCTGAAGCTTGGTATGGGTACCTTCGATGAGAGGTCTGATCTGCGGTTCTAGAAACTCATCCCATATTGTCTTCCGCCAAGGTTGATCCAATCCATAGTCAGTATAATAGCCACCGCTCGGACGATATGCTGGATTTTTCTCATCCTTTATAGTGGTTAAGAGATAGTCCTTGTACTCTTCCCATCCATCTGTTTTTATTATGTAAGCATCGGTGGGAAAAAGTTTTATGGTGAAAGACTTCATTTTATACTCCAAAGTTCGCACAAAAAAAGTAAATATAGATACAATAAGCTTACTGTGCAAGGTTACTTGTTTTGCTACTGTGAAAGGCCCGATTAAACGAGATCAATCGGCTCAAATTTAGATCATTGGATGCGTATTTCTAATTTAAGTAGATAATTATGTTGACTTTAAATCTAAAGTAGTGTTTATAGGCGTACGTTTGATTAATATATTTACTAATACATCCAATTCTCTTTCCAAATAATTTAGGTTCAGTTTAGGGTAATAGACGTAAGTCTTTGTCAAGCCCACGCGTTCGACGACAACATTGTCGTTGAATAAAATACCAATATTTGCACAAGGAGAAATAACATGGCAACTGGTACAGTAAAATGGTTTAACCCATCAAAGGGTTTTGGTTTCATCGAGCCTGAAAATGGTGGTAATGATGTGTTTGTTCACATTAGCGCCGTCGAACAATCAGGTCTTTCAACTTTGGACGAAGGTCAAAAGATCGAGTATGAAGTTCAAGAAGAAAAAGGCAAGCAATCTGCTTGTAACCTAAAAGCCGCCTAATTAAGGCACCATCATTAGTTATTAATTAAACACGGGTCAAAATATTGGCTCGTGTTTTTTTTGCTTCAAACATCCTATCAGCAAAAACTACTGGCAAAACTAGGAGATATAGCAATCCAGCAATCACCTAACATTAGGTGGGTGCCCTTGGAGAGTTTTTCTTTAGGCTCGATGTTGATATATTCGGCAATAACTGCTGCTGTTACTTCATCTGAATTCTTGGACACAACAGGTGCCTTAATCCTGCACTTCAATCCCATTAATCTTTAGTAGGTTCACAAATAAATCAGGATGGTGGGCGCCAGAACGCTTTTCTTCAAGCTTTGGGGAGGGGTTCGTAAGGGGGTATATAACCTCTTTGCCAAACAGCGCGGCCCCTATTCTATCTCTAATATCTGATCGAACTACGTCAGGTAGGCTGACTCTTGAAAACGCCTCCATAACGTTCTTGCCGTGATATGAAGAAACAACAAGGCAGTCAGCAAGCGCGCGCATAAAGCCCATATGTACGCCTTGTGCTATTGACCCTTTGTTCCAGTGTGTTTG
>CAXBLS010000150.1:0-7568 GCA_963976585.1 uncultured Kordiimonadaceae bacterium | reverse complement strand
TAACCTTATTTTAGATCCGTCAGCTAACTGAACTGTTTGTTGACCGCCAATATCGGTTGTGTATTTTCCATTTGTAGATTTGAACTGAGCGATATTGTGAAAATGTAGACCCAACCCTACAGAAATACAAAGTATCAGGCTTGCAGCCACTGAGATAAATATTCGCGTTTTACCCTTGTTCACATACTTATTATTTTCAAACTGTTGTTCACTGGTGGTGTTATTCACTTCTCCGCGTTGATCAGCAGCATCAACGTCGATATCTGCATCCTCTATTTTGTCCCAGATCGTAGCCAATCGTTCTAATTCGATCTTGTGAAGTTCCTTTGCCCGAATCCATTTATTTAGCTCGGCTTTTTCTGCATTTGATAGATTTCCACTATCTATACGCGCCAGCCAGGCGCAGGCTTCTTTGATAGCTATTGCCCGCTCACCCGGAAAACTAACGATTTCAGTCATTGCCGGAAACTCCCAAACTACTCTTACCATTTGAGGAATTATCAGAATTCATATGTGCATTCCCGCTGTGGAGACGGACGTACGTCTCGCAACGTTCCAAACCTTTTGCAATATGTTTTTCCGTTGTACTCAATGTAATTCCCAACTCCTGCGCTATATCTTTTAATGGCATACCCTGTACCAAACGCAATACTGTTACCCTTCTACATTGATGCGGTAAAGCATCGAACGCAGATAATAAAAGTTCGCGATTTTGCTTCTTTTCCAGCGCATCAAATGCAGAACTTTCACTAGTAGAGAACGTCGGGCCGCTATAATCCTCTATATAATCTGTTAATCGGGCGGCCATTTTTGTCTTTTCCCGTACAGCAAGGTTTTTCGCGGTTTTAAACATATATGTTTTTGGATATTGTATATGTGTGGTTTTTTCTGCTTTGTACGTCCTTAAAAAGGCTTCTTGCAATATATCTTCAGGATCGTCTTTTTTTCCGATATATCTTTTTATATATCTTATCAAGGACGCCCGACATTCCCCGAATGCATTGAGAACAGTATCTTTTTCCTCTGCTTCTTCAGTCATTTTAATCCTAGATGGGTTGTTTCATCAATAATCTTAACCTTAACTACTTCAAATTAGACAGTTCGATAGCGCGGTGTCAAGCAGGCTGAGTAGATTGCTTAGCCGTTTCCTAATTCAGATTTATATCCTTTTTCCTGTGTTTTTTTATTCCCTCTGCGTCCAACAGGGCTTGACATAATATTTTTTTAGATGAATTTGGACGCCTATATGTTTTTATAAGAAATATTCAGAGAGGTGTTCATGGGAGTTATTGTCGACGCATTGCCGCTCGTTATTTTGATGCTCGCCACTGGAGTTGTCGGCGGCATTCTTGCCGGTCTGCTCGGTGTTGGGGGAGGCATCGTTATTGTCCCCGTACTTGAGTTCGCACTTGGTGTGGCTGGTGTCGATCCGGGCATTCGCATGCATGTTGCTGTTGCGACATCCCTCGCGACAATTATTCCAACATCAATAGCATCTTCGCGTGCGCACCACGCCCGTGGGGCGGTTGATTTCGGTCTGGTAAAAAGTTGGGGAGCGTCAATTTTACTAGGATCCGTGTTTGGGACTTGGATTGCCTCTCAAGTTAATAGTACGGTTCTTGCTGCTGTCTTTGCCGTTATTGCTCTTCTAGTTGCTCTAAAAATGATGTTGCCACTTCAGGATAAAGTTGTTGCAAAAAATGTTCAAACAGGCGTTGTTGGCATCCCACTTCCATTTTCTATCGGCACATTATCTTCGATGATGGGTATCGGAGGAGGCACCCTCAGTGTGCCTATTTTAACGCTGCTTTCCAAACCGATCCATCAGGCCGTAGGTACAGCGGCCCTATTCGGGCTTGTTATCAGTGTACCGGGAACGATTGGCTTTGTTGTTGGTGGCTGGAACAATCCGAGCCTACCTCTGGGAAGTTTTGGTTTTGTAAATATAATCGGATTTTTGATTATCTCACCAGCCACTGTCATCGCGGCGCCGTTCGGCGCGAAAATCGCCCATATGTTAACCCGGCGTCAATTATCGATTGCATTTGGGCTCTTTTTGTTAATCGTTGGTATTCGAATGTTTTGCCGTGCCCTAATAGGCTAAGCTCTCACGATATTTGAAGCAAATACATCCGGGAAATGCAAGCTCTTGATCAAAGTTTTCTGGTATCTGAACACGAGTATACCAAATTCAACCCAGTCAATACCATTACCGCTTTAACTTTTCCCAAGGACGACGGTCTGGCAATTATTTCGGTCGAGGCCGCGCACATTTATTAAATCTAGTAGATTGATCAGATATTGTTTTTTATCTTCGTTTAAGGACGTGACATCAGTGGAGTAAAGGGTTGAGTAATTCTCAATATAAGCTGTGCAAAGCTGTTGATTATTGAGGTTTTCTACAGAAGAAGAATGCTGTTCTCCGCTTGTAACGCAGCCCGAAATCAGAAATAGAATTAATAACGGTATTTTCGTGTGAAAACGCATTGATATCCCCCAATATTTTGGATATCTTATTTTTTTTAGCTCTTAATGTCAATAGACAGTGAGTAGATTGGTGTGCTTTATTTTTCCAGAATTAGGGACCTTAACGTCTTAATAAATTTATCGATTTCGCCTTTGTCGTTGTAATAGTGCACGGAAGCACGAACAAGATTGGGGAGCTTGTTTTTATTGGCGTCAAGTAGAGTACTGCTTGGTGCAGAGACACTTGTATTGATATGGTGCGCCCTCAGTGAATTCACAATATCTGCGGCGACGTGGTCATCCACATAGAAGCTTGTGATCGCGCATTGTTGATCACTAATTGCATGAATATGGACGCCATCAAGTTCACCAAGGCGTGATCTAAGATAAGTTGCCAGTTCCGAGTTGCGTGCACGAATATTGTCGAGGCCAATATCAAGAGCATAATCAACGGCAGCACCCAATCCGAGGATTGCTGCGTAATTACTCTCCCAGTTTTCAAAGCGCCTTGCATCCGGCTTTAGCTTATATTCACTTGTACTTAGCCAATCAGCGCTCCTAAGGTCGACGATTGGCGGGTGGAGCTTTTGGACAACCGATTTACGCACATATAAGAAACCAACTCCGCGCGGTCCGCGCAGATATTTACGCCCCGTGGCTGAGAGCATATCACAGCCAATTTCGTCCACATCAATGGGCATTTGTCCCACCGACTGACAGGCATCAACCAAATAAAGAATGTCATGTTTTTTCGCCACTTTTCCAAGGTCCGCTATGGCATTTACGAGGCCGCTATTTGTCGGGACATGGGTGGCCGAGATAAGCTTCACATTCTCGTCAATCATCTCTTCAAGAATATCAAGGCATAGATTTCCATCATCGCCGCTTGGGATCACTTCGATAGACACGCCTTTATCGCGGGCCATGTGAAGGTAGGCGATGAAGTTGGAGACATATTCCGCTTCCACTGTCAGGATGCGGTCGCCGGGTTTAAAATCAATGGCATAAAATGCCATGGCCCAACCGACGGTGGCGTTTTCAACAATGGCGATTTCATCGGCACTTGCACCAATCAGCTTTGCCACTGAGCCATACACCCCGTCAATTTCTGATTTGCGCTGGGCCATTGCTTCGTAGCCACCGATCGCGGCCTCCAATTTTAGATGGGCGATTTGCGCATCAAGAACCGGCTGCGACATGAGAGATGCACCAGCATTGTTTAGATGGATGGAGCTTTTTTTGCCGGGGGTTTCGCGGTATATTTTTTCAAGATTGATTGCCATGCGCTTTATCCTAAGAAACAAGAACGGCACTAAATCATAAAAATACTACTTCCTCAATCGAAAATATTACGCTAGCATGCCTAAAAATTTATAATGGGGCCGTTATATTGTATAAGTCGTTTATAACTTTCGTATTTTTCGTAATCACTGCGAGTATTTCCCACGCGCAAAATTTCAAATTTGTTGAGGCAACCATCGACGATATCCACATGGCCTTGAGCTCCGGTGAAATGACATGTCGGCAAATAGTGTCCGGTTATCTGGACCGGATATCGACGTTTGACCAGGATACAAAATTAAACGCCATAACCGTGGTTAACCGAAAAGCGCTTGAAAAGGCGGACAGCATCGATGCCAAATTAAAAAGCGGCGAGCAACTTGGCCCGCTTTATTGTGCTCCGATTTTAATAAAAGACAACTATGATACTCATGATTTGCCTACCACGGGTGGTTCTATTGCGCTGAAGAACAGCTATCCGCCCGATGATGCGTTTATGGTGGAAAAATTACGTGAAGCCGATGCGATTGTTATTGCGAAAACCAATATGGCCGAGTGGGCCTTTAGCCCGCGGCAAACCAAAAGCTCGTCATTTGGCACCACGGTCAATGCCTATGACCTGACCCGCGTGCCAGCCGGATCAAGTGGTGGTACGGCGTCCGGAACAGCAGCAAGCTTTGGTGTGGCTGGGATGGGATCTGATACAGGAAATAGTATCCGCGGCCCATCATCGCATCTGGCATTATTTGGAATTCGTTCAACCATCGGACTGACTAGTCGCGACGGTATTATTCCGCTGGCCTGGGACCGGGATATTGCCGGACCTATGACAAGAACGGTCAGGGACGGTGCTAAAATTTTTAATGTGGTGGCCGGCTATGATCCCAAAGATGCAATGACCGAATTGGGCAAAGGTAAGCGTAAAGATGATTATACAGATTATCTTGATAAAGATGCCCTTAAGGGGATGCGTATCGGCGTGCTTCGCGCGCTGGTTTTTACAGAAGACGCTGATCCCGAGATCACAGCACTGTTTATTAAAGCAGTGGAAGATTTAAAAGCGGCCGGAGCGATCATCATTGATCCATTTGAAATTGATAATTTCGCTTCCCATCGGGACGCGCCTAATTTTTGTAGTCGCTTTCGATATGACATGCATGAGTATCTAAAAACACTGGGGGATAAGGCACCAATAAAAGACGTCATGGAAGTTTATGCCAGCGGTCAGTATTCGGCCTATGTTAAAGGGGGACTTGAAAGTTTTGGTGCCGGACCACTTGATATACATCCACGCGATGACAATCCGCCGTGTCCGGAATTTCCTGATCATCCCGGAAGAAACGCCTTTAAAGCGGATGTGGAAGGGGCGATGGATAAATATGAGGTCGACGTAGTTATCTACCCCAGCTGGACCAATCCCCCAGCGCTTTTATCCCGTGCAGATGCTGATTATAAGGGCGATAACAGTCAGATCATCGCCCCGGCAACTGGTCTTCCAGCAGTGACCGTACCTATGGGCTTTAGCCACGGTAATTTGCCGGCAGGACTTCAAATTCTCGCGCGGGCTTATCAGGAAGAAATTTTATTTGCCACCGCCTATGCTTACGAGCAGAAAACCAAACACCGGAAAGCACCAAGAAGGTTTCCAGAAATTAAAAAAGTAACTCAATTTGCGAAAGTATCCAAGAAATGACTCAAGAGTATAAAAGCGACATTGAAATCGCACGCGAAGCTACCGCGAAACCAATCGGTGAAATTGCTGAGAAAATAGGCATACCAGACAGCGCACTTATTCGTTACGGCGATGACAAAGCAAAAGTAAGTCTGGAGTATATTGAAAGTCTTGAGGGTAACAAAGACGGAAAACTCATATTGGTGACCGCCATTACCCCAACCCCTGCCGGGGAAGGTAAGACCACAACCACAGTCGGCCTTGGTGACGGGCTTAATAAAATAGGCAAAAAAGCGATGATTTGTATCCGCGAACCATCGCTCGGTCCGTGCTTCGGAATGAAGGGTGGTGCCGCAGGCGGTGGTTATGCGCAAGTGATCCCCATGGAAGATATCAACCTTCATTTTACAGGTGATTTTCATGCGATTACATCCGCAAACAACTTGCTTGCTGCGATGATCGATAACCATAATTACTGGGGTAATTCAACCCACCTTGATAACCGTCGTATTACTTGGCGCCGAGTGATGGATATGAATGATCGCTCGCTACGTCAGATCGCGACTTCTCTGGGCGGGGTTGCAAATGGTTTCCCGCGTGAAGGTGGATTTGATATCACGCCTGCGTCCGAAGTGATGGCCATTTTCTGTCTGGCAAGCAGCATTGCCGATCTGCGCCGACGACTTGGTAGTATCACTATCGGTCAGACTCGTGACCGCAAAACCATTTACGCCCGCGAAGTAAAAGCGGACGGGCCGATGACTGTGCTGCTAAAAGACGCGCTTCAGCCAAACCTAGTCCAGACGTTGGAACATAACCCGGCCTTTATACATGGCGGGCCGTTTGCCAATATTGCCCACGGTTGTAACACTGTGATGGCAACAAAAACGGCGCTTAAATTGGCCGACTATGTGGTCACAGAAGCGGGTTTCGGTGCCGATCTTGGTGCGGAGAAATTCTTTGACATAAAATGTCGCAAAGCGGGCCTTAAGCCGGATTGTGTGGTTCTTGTAGCAACTGTCCGTGCTTTGAAAATGCACGGCGGCATTGGTAAAGGTGATCTTGCCACTGAAGATGTAAGCGCCGTTAAGAAAGGGCTTCAAAATCTGGAACGTCACGCTGAAAATATTAGAAAATTTGGTGTTGAAGCCGTCGTCGGCATAAACCGATTCCCAACTGACACGGACGCGGAAATTGCTGCAGTGGTCGATGCCTGTGCTGATGTTGGTATTAAAGCGGTGGAAAGTTATCACTGGGCTCACGGAAGCGACGGAAGTGCTGATTTGGCTCAGGCCGTGGTGGAAACCATTGATGAAGGAAAAGCTGAATTTAACGTTCTTTATCCTGATCACTTAAACCTTCTCACTAAGATTGAGGTCGTCGCGAAGGAAATTTACCGGGCGGATGAAGTCTTTGCCGATCAGAAAATCAGAAACCAGCTTAAGGAATTTGAAAAAGAAGGTTTCGGGCATTTGCCCGTTTGCATGGCAAAAACCCAATATAGCTTTTCCACAGATCCCGCGCTTAAAGGTGCACCAACCGGGTATGGTGTGCCGATCCGAGAAGTGCGCATTTCCAGCGGTGCCGAGTTTATCCTTGTGGTTTGCGGTGCCATCATGACCATGCCGGGACTGCCACGCGTACCTGCGGCAGAAGCGATTGAAATTGATGAAAATGGCTTGGTGCAAGGGCTGTTTTAATTGAAGGCGCTGAAAGCGAATATCGGGAAATCTTTTGGACCCAGTAAAGAGTTCTTGGTCACACAGGAAATCATTGATCAGTTCGCCAGTGCCACTCAGGATCTTGATCCGCTTCATATTGACCCGAAATGGGCCGCTGAAAACGGCCCATTTCCGTCGACCATTTCATTTGGTTTTCTCACCATGTCTTTTATAACCGCAATGGCCCATGACGTATTGCAGTATGAGCGCGAAGAACGGGATGGTTCGTCCGGTTTCCCGCTTAATTATGGCTTTAATAAAATGCGGCTTATCGCACCAGTGCCGGTGAATTCAAAAATTTTCGGTATTTTCACCATAAAGGATGTTGTGGAGCGTAAACCGGGGCAGATTTTACAGACTTATGAAGTTGTCGTGCATATTAAAGGCGTGGAAAAACCTGCTCTGGTCGGAGAGTGGCTGGCCCTTTG
>CAXBLS010000149.1:0-7668 GCA_963976585.1 uncultured Kordiimonadaceae bacterium | reverse complement strand
TTTCAATTTCGCGGCCCAACCCATCTGCAAATCCGTCTTTACAGCCTCCATCCCAAAATAACCTATAGTCCTCATCTTCAGTCTGATTAGCAAAAGTAACGACCTTGCATGGGATTGATTTGTTATTGGGTTGAATCCACTTTTTTTCAGGCGGGAGATGATCCAACATTACTTTCTCATATTCAGCTAGATATTGTTTCTCGTATTTGAAAGCTTCTTTAACACCTATCAATGGCACATCTGATTGTGCAAAAACAACGGTACTGCAAACAAGGCTACAAAAGCAGTTTGCAAGAAAGGTATAAGTGTTCTTATATCTTTTCATTTTTACCCCTTAATATTATTGGCTGAAAAAACCTATAATACATTATTTTTCTTATAATCCAAATACCATACATTCCCTAAACTCTAACTGAGAAATCAATTCGAACTTCGTAGAAGTATCATAGAAGTATGAGAACTTCTCAAACCTATATGCTAAATTCTCAAAACGGTCCCGAAAATACTATATACGCCCTGAATGCTAGAATATTAATGAACCATTCTGATTTCAGCATGATGTTTACTGGCTCACAGACGTCCTTACAGAGCTAATATCAATAAGGATTCGAAATACAATTTCATCTCTCACTGACCCTTAAAATAGACTCTATGGTGTTTCCCAATCAAGGCGGATATTACAGATAAGTGCGCTAATTCAGGCTAAATCTGAGCGTCTGCTTACGACCCAAAGCGGACTGTCGCGCTAGCAGTTCGCTAGTCGTCTTTTACCCCTCAATTTATATCCATTTAAAAACTCTTGTTCTAAAGAACCAAAGTTTTAAAGTCCTAGTGGTTTTGTTTCTCTATAATATTCGTAAAATTCTTTAAGAATTAATTCTTGTTCATCTTGGGGGTATTTGGACAGCCATTGTTTTAAACTACCTTTTAAGCTTGTTATACATTCTTCATATGTTGCAAGTTTAGCTTGTGCGTAGGGATTATTGCTAAACACATTATAGTAGCCCCAATCATTCTCAAAATATTCTTTACTTTCTTTATGAGTAAGCTTCGCGAAATTCTCTTCTCTTGTGGGCAAATCACCCCACATTGCTATTGCAACCATCACAGGCGCAATTTTATTGGTCCATTGATAGCCGTTCTCTGCATCGCCATAAGCATTCCGCTTCGAAACATATCCTTCCGCATGCAATTCTTTCATTACTTTGGAATAAATCTCTGGTGGGACAAAAGGCTCTTTACAAGTCGGGAGACATTCACCTAAATAATCAGCTCGAAACCCAATATAACTTGCCAGAACTTGTTTCACCGATGGTCCGGGAGTTACCTTCTCCATAATAACCTTACGAATTTCTTCAGCAGGTAAAGGTTTGGGCATCCCTTCTTCACCCGGAAAACATACATCAAGGTCATAAAGCAAACTTTCACTGTTTTCGAGTGGACCATGCCCTTCATTATGAAAATGGCCTTTAGGGATACTGATTTGCACTTCTTCAGCTAATTCCACTGCTACTTCAGCAATTAGTCGTCTTTCTGATTTTGATATTTTTGTCCAATCACAAGATAAATAAATCATAATTCAACACCTTCTAAAAAATGCACCTACCGAACTCTATGCGGAGCAAAATCATCGACAATATTCTTACCATCCGGCCATTTGGGTGGCGAACCCTTTTGGAAGGAATGTGGAAGAGCACCACTGAATAAATTGAAGACGTCGCCTCTGCGCTTTCCCTTTATCTGGGCTAAGAAAGAATAGGCAGATGTACATTGGTCTGCGTCGCCTCTGGTTCCTGTTACCGGATTATAAGAATTTGGCTGATATGAAAAACACAGTAACACGCCAGCTACGTTTCCTGCTAAATTATGAGGTTTCATACTTTGCTTAGTATAATATTTGCCAACGACCGGTGTTTGGTTTACTGGATACCAAAGCGCAACTTCACCAGAAGGTGAAAAATACTCTATTTGTGTTCCCTGAATGAAATTGTGTGTGGAGATGGTATGATCACTCACCTGGGATTTTACAAAGTCTTCGAAGTCGGCAAATGACATTTTCTGCACGGCGGGACTACCGTAAGCAAATTCTATTTCCGACGTTTCGGGTAACAACTTGCTGTATTCAAAAATACCCTTGGCTTCTCTTTCAGCTTTTACGGTTGCTGGTGAAATCGTACGTTGAAATGCCCTATAGAATTGGCTGGCATTTGATCTCAGAACAACAACAAATCGGCCAGTGCTGGGCCACTGAACCTCAAGCAACAAATTAGGAGCGCTTTCCAAAAAGCGTTTGGCTTTTCTTTCGTCTTTATCCACGCCCAAGCCATTTTGATACATGTAGGCAACGAGATATTTAGCATCTGGATTGCCACTTTCTCCTTCTCTAAGTAGTTTCTGTGTATTACCGCTAAAATAATACTGATCCGGTGCTTTGTTATGTGCCTGTTCTAACCAATATATTGCACGACTATAATCCTCAATAACAAAGGCTTTTAGGCCCATTTCGAACTGAGTTTTTTTGTCTATGTTGTTCGCACTGTTATTTGTTGCGCAGCCAAATAAACAAGGCAAAATCAAAAGAGTTATTAATATTTTGAGAGTAAAATTCATAGCGTCCCCAAGGATTTTAAAAAAGGAATTTTAGTTGATAAGTAAAAAAATAGCAATTCTGGTTAAGTATCAACTGAAAACGATAACCCCTAACGTCTGCTTTGGGTCGAAAGCGGTCATACGTCATAAATGTTACTTTCGGCAACTGTAGCCCCCTCTGAGCGTCTGCTAACGACCCAAAGCGGATATTCAGAAAATAGTTTTTTTGGCCATGTGATCTTGTGGTGTTCGAATTTGAACATTCTGTACGAAAATGAACAATGCTCTATGTTCGTTATCGAACACTTTAAAGGCAACCACCTGAGAATAAAGCTTTAAAAATATGGCATAGTTTTTGCTCCTGAATATAGAAAAGTTTATGCGAAAATAGCAGGGGCTTCTATTTCACACGAATCCGGAGAGTATTATGTTACTAACAAATTATTTCAACTCTACATGGCGCAATATATTAAACCATAAGCTTTTTAGCGCAATTAATGTTATTGGACTGGCTATTGGCCTTGCCGCCTGTATGCTGATTGCGCTTTTTGTTCGTGATGAACTTTCATATGACAAGTTTTGGACTAAAGCGGATACAATTTACCGTACACATGCCACATATAATTATCCCGGTCGCGACCCGAGCCATTGGGTGCTGACGTCTGGCCGAACTTATCAGCCCTTCAAGCAATATTTCCCAGAGGTCGAATATGCAGCACGTATAACCCCAAAGGAACCTGCGCTCATTCTCGATGGTGAATATTTTGTCGAAAGAATAGCAATTGTCGATCCAGATTTTATAAATATTTTTGATATTACGACACTGGCTGGTGATGTAAAAGCAGCCCTTGCCGATAGCAGCAGCCTTGTACTTAATCAAACGCTTGCCAGAAAATATTTTGGCGACGAAAATCCGATCGGTAGGATCGTTACCCTCGATTTTGATGTCTATGAACGCGACTATAAGATTGCTGCCATAATTGAAGACCTGCCGGAAAACAGTCAAATTCAACTGGCTGGCTTTATCCCGATTATTGAAGAAGACTGGGTTAAGATAGGCTATATGTTTGAAAACTGGAGCTCGGTTAATTTTCAGCTTTATTTCAGCGTAAAAGAAGGCACTGATATTGAGAGCATTAACAGCCGCATGCCTCAATTTATTGATAGTAGTTTTCCCGATTTTGGCAATAATCCACGTTCAGAAAGTCTTACCCTTGAAAATATGAGCGTTAAAGACCTGCATTTACTTGCCGAAGGTAATGGTGATTGGCGTCCTCGCGGCAATATGTCCGTAGTGGTCACTTTCTCAGCTATTGCGGTGCTTATTTTATTTATCGCAAGTATCAATTTTATGAACCTGAGTACCGCCCGCGCCAGTCAACGCGCCAAGGAAGTGAGTTTGCGTAAAGTTATGGGGGCATCGCGTAAAAATCTTGTCACGCAATTTATCGGGGAAAGTATTCTTCTGACCTTATTTGCCTTACTGCTCGCCCTGACGATTGTTGAAATTATTCTGCCGATTTATGGAAACGCCCTTGGTAAAGAGTTTGCAATAAACTATCTCTCCACGGATTTATTGAGCATCATTGCGCTTGCGGTGGGTGTCGGCGTGATTGGTGGTTTATATCCGGCTTTTATTCTTTCCAACTTCCGCCCTGCCGAGATATTAAAAGCCAATAAATCATCAGAGACAAGAACATCGGTTAAACTCAGAGCCGCCCTTGTGGTAATTCAGTTTTCTGTAGCTATTATTTTGTTTGTTTCCACATCCGTGGTTTACGGCCAGATGATGTATGCGGTCAATATAGATCTCGGTTATAATAAAGAAAACCTTCTTGTGGTTAATGAAGTTCGCCGCGAAGCGGCAGCCAGCAAGCTTCCAGTACTTCTGAATGAAATTCGCCGCACCCCCAATGTGGAATATGCCTCATTCTCCAGAACGGCACCTGGTTATACCAATTCCAATAGCACCACACTTAGAAGCGAGGATATGTCTTACGCGGAAGCTCCCGTGGTTACCAGTAGAGGGGCCGGATATGATTATTTTAAGACCTATGACATTGAGATGCTTGCCGGACGTGAATATAGCCGCGAATTTAATGATGTCAGCGCTACATCTGATGATATTCGGGCAGGCAGAGGATACCCGAGTTCGATCATCATTAATGAAGCTGCAGTAAGGCGTTTTGGCTATGATAGTCCTGATGATGCTTTAGGCAAAATGTTATATTCCAACATTGGCAGTAATGATGAGATTGTTGAGGCGGAATATAGAATTATCGGTGTCAGCGCTAACATTCATTTTGATAGCCTTAAAAAAACCATTGTTCCCGCCGTATTCCCGATGGAAAGTGAGATGATCAGGGCTATTTCCATTCGCTATAATGGTGATCCAGTGGCTGTGCTTGAACAGGTAAAAGCAATTTGGCAGCGCGAGGTGCCAACGGTACCGTTTAGTTATGATTTTGCCACTGATGTGGTCGCTGAACATTATGAAACAGAAGCAGGGCAAGCGTTTATGTTTGCCGCCTTTTCCGGTCTGGCCATCCTTATTGCCAGTTTAGGCCTCTACGGTCTTGCAAGCTTCACTGCCCAGCGCCGTACCAAAGAAATCGGCATCCGTAAAGTCATGGGCGCTACTGTAATCGACATTGTCAAACTACTGGTTTGGCAGTTTAGCAAACCGGTGTTGATTGCAAACCTTATTGCATGGCCACTTTCTTACTACGCCATGACAACATGGCTGGAAAGCTTCGTCTACCGTATCGAAGGCTTCATGATTATCGGATTTTGTCTGATGGCGGGAATATCAGCCCTGCTGATCGCATGGGGTACGGTCGCCAGCAACTCAATCAGCGTCGCTCGTACCAATCCAATTAAAGCTTTGAGATATGAATAATTAATTCAATTTTTAACGTCCGCTTTGGGTCGGAAGCAGTCATTCAAAATGAGGTATTTAAATCTGGCGGGAATAGCTATTTAAGAGCCTTTTAATATAGATGAACCAAGAAACTGCATAATAACAAGGAAAGCCTGTAAATAGAAACTCAGTGCTCTGTATTTAGCCCTTCCCGTCCTCTCCACCAGTAGACAAATAACAAAGTTGTGACGGTTCTCTGATGCGCGTAGCGCAGGCTGAAGCCTTAATGACGACATTTGTAACTAATCGTTATGGAAAATATATTATTAATAATTCCCTTTTTATTCTTGGTTTATTTTTATTGGTTCAAGGTGATAACAGATATTTTTTTAATTAAACGTGCTTGGCTTCTGCACTCACTTCCTCGGGCTCTTAACGTGGGCTGCGCCCACAGCAGGCACCTCCTAGTGGCACACCGCCAAGCACTTTATGAAAAGGGGCTGAGAAGGAGTTCTAAGTAAATTTCAAGATAGTTTATTCGCAGGTTTTTGAGAAAAATTAAAAAATACTTACGACTTCGGTACTCTATGAGTTGGCAAGCTAAAAGGAAACACCCCCCGGGGTGCCTTCTTAATAATCCACTCAACCCTTTGTACTTCTATGCAGCAAGCTGCTCACATGGCATCAATGGTGATGCTTTTGTATATGTGGAGACTTACAATGAACATCTTTAAATTCCTATCTGTCATTATGACAGCAATATCTGAATTCACCATCCAAGTATGTAACGCTCTTACCACTTCAGCAGCAGCGGTAAATAATTGTGCAAAGATGGCCGAAACCACATCAGACGCAATGCTCAAAGAGATTGAATTGGATAACGAATATAAGCTTAAAGCGATCGAAGAGAACCATGCAGATAAGCAGTTTCAAATACCTCTTACCCAATAACAACAAGGAGCCCTCCGGGGCTTCTTTAAAAAATCATCAACAACACTTTTAAGGTAGTATTCAAAAGAAGAATAAGGATGGATTAAATAGCATTCAAATTTGTGATATTTTTAGTACTCCCAGCATCAATCTCACTTCATCTTCTCATTTGCATTCATTCCCGGGCTTGTTGCTCCGCAACAGCACCCGTTCATGACTGCCAATGATCAGTTTCATTCGACTGCCTTGCGGTACTACAACATCCCAAATTTGAATAGATAGATGAGTAGGATTATTTGTTTTGGTTCATTACTCTGGTTTTAAAGCTCATACAGAGTCGAAGAGGGCTGGCTGGTGAGGTGATGAGGAAATAAGGCTTTTGATTCTCAGTGACTCTTAAAATAAACTTGCAAGAAAGAATAAAATTGATCCAGTATGAATTTCTAATTTGTTTTTAAGTTAGTCTTGGTTTTATGAGGTTAAGCTTCTTATAAATTTGCATTATATTGAAGGTGTCTTTAATAAGGTGGCTTTAATAAGGTGTCTTTAATAAAGTTAGAGAAAAGTGATAAAGGGGAAGTTTATGTCTATCGATATTGAAAAGTGGTCTGAAGCTCAGGAATTTCAAGTGCCATTGAATGAAAAAGGGCAAATAATTGACTACTTGGATAAATCAAAAAGTTTAGAAAATAAGCCTGAAGAACGAGTTCGACAAAAAACAACTCATATATTGCATGAAGAAATGGGGTATCCAAAAAACCAAATAGCACATGAACGTGCTGTGCAAATGGGTAAAGAAAAGAAAAGAGCTGATATTGTTATCTATAATAATAAGACGGCTAACCATGAAAATGATCAAGGCAATATTAAATTGATCATAGAAGTAAAAGCGCCCAATATCAAAGAACCAGATAATCAATTGATAGGATATATACTAGCCACTTCAGCAGAAGGTGGGTTTTGGACAAACGGTGAAAAAATCGTTTACTACAAAAGGCAATCTGATAATACGATTACACAATGGATCGGAATTCCTCGGTGTGGCAGAAGTTGGGATAGCATTGGCAGATTCAAAAAGTCGGAATTGATTTTGCCGGTCGATCTAAAATTAGCGTTCAAGAGATGCCATAATGCGATTTATCGAACTGGAATAGATTCAGAAGATGTAGCGTTGGATATGGTTAGAATAATTTTAGCAAAAAGGGAAGACGAAGCAAGTGCTGATGAGGAATGTAAATTTTACATAACACCTGAAGAGTTTGAAAAGGATGGTTTGAAAAAATCGGCTT
>CAXBLS010000148.1:0-7670 GCA_963976585.1 uncultured Kordiimonadaceae bacterium | reverse complement strand
GAAGATGAGCGCCGACAGGAAGCCCATGAGCGGATTTAGACAATTGGATAAAAAGACATTGAACATAGCCGAGATCAGATAACTATATTTATTATAGTAAGAGCCTATTACAGTGATAAATAAGATTAGTAGAGCACTAAACAAGAATGCTCAAAAAGAATTTGTCAGCATTGATAACTTGATACACTTTACAAAAGGGATTAATATGGGTGAGTAAGGTGAAGGGTTTGATTGAAATTGGAAACTAGTCACCAGCAATAAACAGGGGGTTTGATTTAATGTTTTTGAATAATAAAAATACTATTACCCCGGTTTTTTTCGCTCTTATTGCCTTTTATATTTATAGTATTCCAGCTCATTCTCAATTAGTTGCACCTGAACTGGAATACTATAAATATGATAATCTAAGCGAAATTCCAATACTTTTGTTTGCTCAAGAACCCGAGTTTAATGATGTGTCATTATCTCCTGATGGGGAGCATATACTTTATATTTATCCGAAAGGTAAAAATTTTGTTTTTAGGGTGGATCCAGTCGATGACGAAGATGATCAAGAAGATCACTATATAGGCTCAATTTCAAAAAGTTTATTAGGTAAAATCACTTGGGTCAACGATAGAAGGCTCTTATTAGAAGTCAATTCTTTTGGAGGTATGAATTGGGGGTATGAGAATAGGAAATTGACTATAACAATCACTATGCTCAAGACCTTTTTTGCATTCGATGTCGACAGAAAAGGCCTAGAAAAATTATATGAATTTAAGTATGATTTTAATCCATCTATGTTACGACGCCCCCAAAATTTTCAGTCGTTTATCGTAGATACATTGGACAGAGATGAAAATAACATCCTGGTATCGTTGACGGATGAAGAAACTGGTCTTCCAAGTGTTCATTATTTAGATGTCTATACAGGTGAGACAAAACTAAATCAAAAGTCTGTCGCCAATATTTCTCAGTGGTTCGCTGACCATGATGGAAACATAAGATTTGGTGTTGGAGTGAATGATAGCAAGGTTGTTATGATTGCCCGCAAAGCGGGGGAACAAGAATGGATGAATTTACATGATCAAGAATTGTTTCAAGATGATAGATTTAGACCATTAAGTTTCGGAGAAAATGAAAATAACTTTTTTGTTATTTCTCCTGCTGCCAACGGACGTTATGCCATCTATGATTTCAATATTGCAGATGGTGTTCTAGAGCGTAAGATTTTTGAACATCCTAGCGTGGACGTAAAAGAGGTCGAATTCTCAAAAGCTAATAAAAAACTTTTGTCCGTGACATATCAAGAAGATATGCTTGGCAGGCATTACGTGGATGAAGATTATCAAAGGAATATGGAAGCAATAAATGAGGCTTTGCCAAATAGAAATAATTATTTAATCAGCTTAACCAGAGATCAGAATTATATGTTGATTAAATCGGAAAGTGATGTGTTTCCGGGTGCATATTATAGAATGGATGTTGAGAATCGGCAATTAAGATTAGTCGGAGAACTTAACACTCTGCTAAATCCAGAATACCTATCAAGACAAATAAATAAAACATATTTTGCTAGAGATGGATTGGAGATTACATCCTATTTGACGTTGCCACAGGCGGTTAGTGCGCAGGGGAAACCTCCTCTTATAGTGCTACCTCACGCAATACCGGATGGACGAGATTTTAATGCATACAATTACGTCACTCAATTTCTTGCAAGCCGAGGATACGCTGTTTTTCAGCCAAACTATCGAGGTTCATCGGGATATGGATTTCAATTTCAGACTTTAGGTTATGGAGAATGGGGCCGAAATATTCAATATGATATTGAGGATGGTGTAAAGAATTTGATTTCTGAAGGCGTTATTGACGAGAACAGGATTTGTATTATGGGAAAGAATTTTTCTGGATATATCGCGTTAATGGGAGCTATACAAAATAAAGAATTATTTAGTTGTGTAATCGCAAATGCGCCACTAACTGATCTGGATGAATTGGTAAGTAGTGTTAAAAAAAGTGTCGGTAAAGTCATAGCTGAACGATTGGTTGGAAAACGTAAAAAGAAAGAGATTCAAAAAGTATCACCAATTCATAGTCTAAGGAAATTTCGAACTCCAGTGTTACTTTTTCATGGTAATGTAAATCAAAGTATACCTTTCCAAAACAGCGAAGAATTCGTAAAGAAAATGGTGAAAGAAAAAGTTCCTCATAGATTTGTTACATTAGAAGGGGCAGGGAATGATATTTCCACATACGAAAATAGAAAACTGTATTTAGAAGAAATAGAAGCATTTTTAAACGAACATATTCCGGTAATCGAAACGGTTTTCGAACCTGAAGAAAAAGCCAGTTTATGAGGTATTTATTTTTCTTAATAATAAATGGATGCTTTATTTTCAACTGCTCGGCACAGCAAAACAAGATACCAATTGATACAATAATAGCGGCATCCAAATATAAGGGGGCAGCACTATCACCTGATGAAAAGAATTATTATAAAATTGCATTGGAGGGTGATCGGTATTTAATTGAAATACACTCAAACCCTTTTTTAAATGACGAAATTAAACAAGAATATTTACTCCCTACTGAGCGACTTTCTGGAATAGCATGGATTAATAAAGACGAAATTGTATTTTCCAGTACAGTAATTGAGAAGAAATCGAATGGCAAAAAAGTAGGTTTTAAAAGAGAGTGGTTTTTATTAAATATTATTGAGCAGAAAATTCATAATTTTCTGAGTTATCCAATTAATCTGATGGTGGCAAACCAACCGGCCACTTTGGTTCATGTAATACCCGAGGACCCTAGTCATATTCTGATTTCATATCCGAAAAAAAAGGGGATTTATCCAAGTGTATTTAAAGTGAATGTTGATACTGGAAATGCTGTAGAAATAATTAAATCGCAAAACCCAATCACCACATGGATGGTAAATTCGAAAGGTGAGATATTGATGGGCTATGGAAATATTAAGGGGAAAACAAAGCTTCTTGTTAGGAATGCGAATAGTGGGATTTTACAGGATATTAGTGAAAAGCCATTGTTTAAGCAGGGATATTTTACGCCCCTAAAGCAGGGGATTAGTGACGGTAAAATGTTTGTTAGTTCGGCAATTGGTCAGGGGCGAAAAAAAATATATCATTATGATTATGACAAAAATATCATCATCTCAAAAGTTTTTGAGCATCCAAAAGTAGACACTGAAGATATAATATTTTCGTATGACAAAAATAGAATTGTCGCTGCCACGTATATAGAGGATAGCTTTGAGTATGAATTCTTTGATGACGACTTTGAGGCGTTGTATTCAAAAATAGTTGAAAAAATTCCTCATAAGAAAATACGCATTATTCAAGATAATGAAAAAGGTGATTTTACAATCATATTGGCGGAAACCGAAACTAAGCCGCATGATTTTTTTATCTATAGTAAAAATGATCACGCAATTAAACCATTAATCAATAATTCTACCGTCTTAAGTGCTTATGAAATGGCAAGTGTAAAACCAGTTACCTATTTTTCTCGCGATGGCTTAGAAATTCATTCTTATTTAACTATGCCCCATAATTCTAAAGGACCGCTTCCTACTATTATAATGCCGCATGGCGGTCCTTGGGTGAGAGATAGTCTTAGATATCATGACTGGGCTCAATTTCTGGCCAATAGAGGATTTGTTGTTTTACAACCTAATTTCCGTGGCTCGACCGGCTACGGCAATATATTCACAAATATCAGTATTGGGGAGTGGGGTGGCAAAATGCAAGATGACTTAACTGACGGATTGAAATGGCTGGAAAGGCAAGGGATAGCAGATCCAGATAGAGTGTGTATCGTTGGCGGAAGCTATGGCGGATATGCGGCACTTATGGGCGCAATTAAAGATCCGAATTTATATAAATGTGCGGTCTCATTTGCGCCAGTTACTGATTTAAATACTTATATTAATATGTACAAGAACTATCCTGATAGAGAGCGGTTGAAGAATATGGTCGCAGGGAGCAATGGTAAACGTTTTTTTAGTGAAAAATCTCCAAGCAAACAAGCAAAAAGCGTTGAAATTCCTATCTTATTGGTACATGGAAATAGTGATATCCGCGTCGATATAAAACATAGTCAATTAATGATAAGATCATTAAAAAAGGCAAAGAAGAATTTTGAGTTTATTGAACTTGATGGAGCATCCCATTTTTTATTGCAAGACGAACATAAGAAAATATTGTTCGAAAAAATGGAGGCTTTTCTTGAAAAAAATATAAAAAATAATGACTCTATTCACTCAACCCCTTAATAATCTTCCTCATCACCACGCCCGGCTTATCGGCTTTGATGCCGATTTCGCGGTAGGGGTGGGTGTCGTTTTCTATTATTTTTTGTAGGTGGCGGATGGCGAACAGGTCTTCTTCGAAGCCGGATTGGACCATGTCGCCTTGTTTTATGCTGTAATTGCTGTCATCGAGTTCGTAGTTTCGGGCGATGAACCAGAAATAATGGGTGCTGCCCCCAGTTTCGGGTGTCAGATAGTGGCTGACATAATGGCCGACTTCTGGTTGCTCATTGCCGTTTTCATCAATGGGGATCAGCAGGCCGTAGCCTTTATTGGTGGCGGGGGTTACATATTTTCCGCCGGATTTATAGATGACTTTTTGGTTGCCAAAATCCAGGTTTGGATGAAAGAACGGTCTGAGCAGGTTCCAGTCTTGTAATTCACGGTAAAAGGTGACCTGATCACCGTCTTGTTCGACGTTGATTGGGGCTGCTGTGTATTCTTTCGGGAATTTGAAGGTTTCAGCGTGTAAGAAAGGCAAATGGGAAAGATCGCAGAGATTTTCCTGCATAAGGATGTAGCTGCCTTCGAGGTGATTATAAGGGCCAACAACATGGGTCCATTTATCCATGTCATGAACCGGCAGTTCAGGGATCTCGGCTTCATCGGCGTCTTCGTCTTCGCCCATCCAGATCCAGACCATGGGGCCGATTTCTTTGGTGATATATTTTTTAATGCCGGTGCGCGGGCATTTATCCTGGCACGGCACATCGGTGATGTTGCCGTCATGATCATATTTTATGCCATGGTACCGACAGCGGATACCACCTTCTTCGAGTGTGCTTTCGGCGAGGGGGAAGCTGCGGTGGGCGCAGCGATTTTGCAGGATGACCACGGCGCCTGCTTCATCGCGGTACATGACCAGAGAGCGGTTTAATACGGTTCGTTCTTTAAGGTCACGGGTGATTTCCGTGGCGAGACCCGCCACATACCAGTAGTCATACAGAAGAGGGGTGTTTATATCGGCGAGATCATCTGCGCAGTAAGATAGTTTGCTTCCCATAATTAAGTCCGCTTTTATTTTTATTTAGGTATTTTTTCCAAATTGGATTATCACAGAACTATAGTTAAATTTACCAATAATACAAGGTTAGATAAGACGTGTCGGAACAAGTTAAACAGGCCGCAGACCATATTGATATGACCGCATTCGTTGCGCTGCTCATTGGCGGTGTTGCCATTGGTACGTCGCCGATTTTTATGCGTTATGCGCAGGAAATAGTGACGCCGACCTCGGCGGCGTTTTGGCGAATGGCGTTATCGCTCCCGCTGCTTATTGCTTGGCAGATGTATGACATTAAAAAGAATGCCGGGGCGGCTACACCGGGGCTGACCCTACGTGAAATGAAGCCTTTTGTGATCATCGGGTTTTTCTTCGCTCTTGATCTGACTATGTGGCATTGGTCGGTGCAGTTGACCACCGTGGCCAACGCAACACTCTTGGCCAATATGGCGGCGATATTCACTGCACTTGGTGGGTTTTTGTTTTTTGGTGAACGGTTTAGTCGCACTTTTGTCGGCGGTATGATACTGGCGCTGCTCGGGGCTATGGCGTTAATGGGCAGCAGTATAGAACTTAATCCGGATCATTTGATCGGCGATTTTATCGGGCTTGTCACCGCTTTTGCCTACGCAGGATATATGATTGCCAGCGCGCAGGCCCGCAAGAAATATTCGACAGTGTCAATCGTTCTGGGGACAGCCGTATTTGGCATTATATTCTTATTTCCCGTCGCGCTTTATGAAACCGGAAATTTTATGCCGTCTACGCTTGAAGACTGGATGCCGCTTTTGGCGCTGGCGTGGTTTACCCATGTGGTTGGACAAAGCATGATTGTTTACGCGCTTGCCCATCTTCCGGCCGCATTTGGTTCGGTGGGCCTGCTTATCCAGCCAATGGTGGCAGCAATTCTTGCGTGGATATTATTTGCGGAAGCGCTTGGTGTTTATCATCTTGTCGGGGCATCATTGATCATCAGCGGGATATTGGTTTGCAAACGGGGGGTGCGCAGATGAACGACCTTCAGGATCAAATGATAAAATGGCGTCATGATATTCACAAATATCCTGAACTTGGATTTGATGAAAACAGAACCGCGGAAAAAATAGCCGAGCTGTTAAAATCATTTGGCGTTGAAACGCACACCAATATTGGTGGAACCGGGGTGGTTGGGGTGCTTAAAATGGGCACGTCGAAAAAAGCCATCGGCCTTCGTGCGGATATGGATGCGCTTCCGATACAGGAAATGGGTCAGAGTGATCATAAATCCTGCCACGATGGTAAGTTTCATGGCTGCGGCCATGACGGGCACTGCGCGATGCTGCTTGGTGCGGCCAAAAGCATTAGTGAACAAGGTGATTTTGATGGTACGGTTTATTTCATATTTCAACCATCCGAGGAAGATGGCCGCGGTGCGCTTGCGATGATGGAAGACGGGCTGTTTGATCGGTTTCCCATGCAGGCGATTTACGGCATTCATAATATGCCGGGAATTGCCAAGGGTGAGATTGCCCTGCGCACCGGACAAATGATGACATCGGAGGATAATTTCGGTATTGAAATCAAAGGCAAAGGTGGTCATGCGTCTATGCCGCATCTGACCCTTGATCCGATGGTGGTGGGGGCGGAAATTGTAACCGCCCTGCAATCAATCATATCCCGTTCGCTGAGCCCGAAGGAATGGGGCGTGCTTTCCGTTACCGAATTTATCACCGATGGGGCGAGGAACATTATACCGTCCAATGTGGCGATTAAAGGTGATGTCAGAACGCTGGACGCCGCGGTGCAGGAAAAAATCGAAGGTCGCATGCGCGAAATTGTTGACGGTATTGCAAAAAGTCATGGTGTTGAAGGCACCGTTGATTATTCCTACGAATTTATCGCTCTTAAAAATTCCGAACGAGAAGCAGAAGCCGCGGCTGAAGCTGCTATTGCTGCGGTGGGTAAAGAGGCGGTTGAAGCGAATTGTTCGATTTGTCCCGCGTCTGAAGATTTTGCCCAGTTTTTGAAGGTGGTGCCGGGATGTTTCGTGCTGCTTGGCGGCGGGGACGCCGACGATCAGCCACCACTTCATAATCCTTATTATGATTATGAAGATGATTTGCTGAGCATTGGCATGCGCTACTGGTCTTATCTGGTGGAACAGCAGCTTCGGGCGACTTGATTACTCAGGTTCTTTGGTGACAAGTTGTTGCCAGTCAAGGGCGAAACTTTCTGAGGGTAGCCATGTGGTGTCTTCCATACGGACGTCGTCTTTGCGGCCAAGGGTGTGGTCATAGATATTACCGACGGTCCCCATTTCTTCGCTTACAGGCTTTAAGGATTTATAACCCATCGCATTTTTGGGCAGACGCAGTT
>CAXBLS010000147.1:0-7700 GCA_963976585.1 uncultured Kordiimonadaceae bacterium | reverse complement strand
ACTTCCTGACTGGGATCTGGGCGACAACCAAAGATGTTTCCACCGCACACCGCTTTATGGATTGGCAGTTAACAGCGCCGATGTTGGTGGTCGTATTTTTCTTCTTGTTGCGTGCCGTCGCATCAGTTTCAGCAGCGCTGTTTTGGCGGTTTCTTGTTTCGTCGACGGTGATGATCGCTGCCGCCTATCTTGGTGCGGCCGATTATATCAGTCCAACGCTCGGTTTCCTCGTCGCACTTGCAGGCGGGTTATATATTCTGGGCGAGCTTTATCTTGGCGAGGACAGCAAAGTAAATTTAGCCAGTGGCAACGAAACGGCGCAGTCTGCCTTTAATGTCTTGCGCCTGATCGCGACCATCGGCTGGGCAATTTATCCACTTGGATATTTTATGGAATATTTAGGCGGTGGTGTCGACATGGGCAGCATCAACCTGATCTACAACCTTGCTGATTTTCTGAACAAAATCGCGTTTGCCTTGGTTATCCACTGGGTGGCTTTTAAGGATCCCGACGTAACAAGTCACCGTCTTTGAGGAGGACACCCATAGTCATGTTTTTGAACAATTTTAAAGAGATTATCGTGCCACGAAGGACCAATGATACAGCCGATAGGGCTGCGATTGAAATCAAAAAGCCCAAGATGCGTAAAGGGAGATCGACGATCATCCAAGGATGTTGCATTTGTTCGGACTGGCCTAGGCGGTGAAAAAGTCGTCATCAGTGGCGGTGCGCTTGTGCTCCCCATTGTTCATAATGTGACAAAAGTCGGCATGAACACGTTACGCCTAGAGGTACGACGTGCGGCAGAAAAAGCGCTCATCACTCGAAATCGGATGCGGATCGACGTGGTTTGTGAATTTTATTTGCGCGTTGGCCCTAATGTTGAGTCCGTCTCGATTGCCGCACAGACACTTGGTCGTCGGACGCTCGATGCTGAGAATATGAAGGATTTGGTGCAAGGTCGATTGACTGATGCCCTGAGTTCCGTTGCAGCCCAAATGACGATGGATGAAATCCAAGACAAGCGGTCTGAATACGTGAAAGCAGTAAAGACGCTGGTTGAAGAAGCTTTAAGCATGAACGGGCTTGAGTTGGAAGCCGTGTCATTGACTGGCTTGGATCAGGCATCAATGGAATATTTCAATCCGTCAAATGCGTTCGATGCAGAAGGTCTCACACAACTGACCGAGCAGATCGAAAAGCGCAAGAAACAGCGTAATGATATTGAGCAAGACACGAAAATTCTGATCCGTAAAAAAGATCTTGAGACCACGCAGCAGTCTCTTGAATTGGAACGTGATGATGAATACGCCCGCATGGCGCAAGAACGCGAGATTGCGCATCAGCGGGCAAAAGAGCGCACCGATATTGCAAAGAACCGTGCGGACCGAGACCGCGAAGCTCAAGAAGCTGAGATTCAAGCGCAGGAAGATATCGAAAAAGCACGTATTCTCCGCGATAAGACGCTTGAAGCCGAAATGGCATTGCGCGAAACAACGTTGACTGAGGAAATTGAGGGTCGGCGGAAGCATCGCAATGAAATTGAGAAGAATACAGAGATTGAAATCCGCGCTAAGGACCTTGAAGCGGAATTGCGAACCCTTGAAATTGAGCGGGAAGCCGAGTTTGCGCGATTGCAGCAACAATTGGAAATCACAAAGCGTCGCGCGCAGCAGACCGCTGAAGTTGCTCGGCAGAAGTCGGGCAGTGAGCGGGAGTCTGAATTGGCTAAAATTGAAGCGCAGGAGGCTGTCGAGCGGGCCCAAATCGCACTTCAAACTGCCATCGAATCAGTGCGAATTCAGCATGAGCAAGATACACAAACGCTGGACGTAAAACGGCGCTTAAAAGTCGAAGTGGAAGAGCGGGACAGGACGATTTCACTGTTAAAGAAAGATCAAGAGCAGTCAGAAGTTACTGTCAAAGTAGAAGAAGCGCGGGCCAAAGCGGTTTCGGCCGAAGAAAAAGTTTTGTCGGTCAGAGAAACCGAAGTGGCCGAGCGCCGCAAACTGATCGAGTTGATCGGGGCTGCCAAGGCGGTCGAAAGCGAGGCCATTCAACTCACAACGATTGCCGAGGCGCAGAAAACAGCAGCCGAACGCAATGCTGCCGCAGAACAATTCAAAGCGGCTACTGCCAAGTTGCATTACGAAGTCAATGCGGAAGGCAAGCGTCTGCTGCATGAAGCGGAAAATCAGCTGAGCGGTGATAGCCGTTATCACGCACTGCGTATGAAGTTGGTTGAGAACCTAGAAGCGATTATTCGTGAAAGCGTTAAACCGATGGAGAGTATCAACGATATCAAAATACTCCAGGTTGATGGCTTGCCAGGCTTAAGCGGGCAGCTGCCAAGCAGCGGCTCCGCAGGCGGTGACGGCGGTGACCTTGATGGCCCGTCTTCGGGTGGCGGTGGGCGCAACGGCGGCACGCTTGCCGATAACATCGTTTCCTCTGCTTTGCGTTATCGGGCTCAGGCGCCGTTTGTTGACAATTTGTTGCAGGAAATTGGTATGTCACCGAATGAAATTTCAAACCTCAGCGGATTATTAAAAGATCAACCGGAGGCAAAGAAATGAGGAACACATTAATTCTGTTGGTGAGAGCATCGGGTAATATTGAGAGGTTAGGGAAATGAGCATCGACATCAAAAGCTGGGCGAACAAGTACAAAACTTTGACAAACGGCGATGAGACCATTCAAGCGATGGCAAAGTATTACACGTGCACCTTTATGTACGACATGGAGGATAGCAAAGTGATTATAGAAATGCATGACGGTAAGGTGAAAGACATTAACGTCGATCCAAGGCCACTGGATGCCTATGACTTTGCCCTTCGTGCCAGCGCCGAGACATGGCGTGAGTTTGCGCAACCTATCCCCAAGCCTATGTATCACGGGATTTGGTCAGCCAGCTTCCGGCGTGACTTGAAGTTGGAGGGTAATCTCTTGGTGCTTATGCAAAATTTGAGGAACTTCACGGTGCAGTTCGAATTGCTTCGGAAATCTGGCGTGCCGGTCTAAGTCTCAGTTTGACATTAAAATAATTCGTTCAAGTTTCGGAGGAAAATAATGGTTTATCACTCTCCAGTTACGGGCCGGTACATCACCATCGATGTTGATGGGTATGAGTATAAGGTCTTCTATCTGCACAACGGCACAGGCCAGCCGCTCATTTGTCAGCATACAGCCGGTTGTCACAATCACCAATGGCGGGGTTTACTCGAAGACGAAGAGATTACCAAGGAATATAACGTGATCGCTTACGATTTGCCTCGGCACGGGAAGTCCGATCCGCCACTGATACCGAATGGTGGAAAGAAGAATACAAACTAACTGCTGACCACTATTGTAACTTCATCATCAAATTGTGTGATGCGCTCGAACTCAAAGACCCCATTTTTATGGGTTCATCATTTGGTGGGAACGTCGCGCTTCAATTGGCTTTGCGTCGACCCGACCGATTTAAAGCGGTGATCCCGGTTGAGGCCGCTGATAACGCGCAGGGTTTTTACCTCGATTGGTGGCGTCATCCGCATGCCAATGCAGCGCAGGTATGCGCGAGTGGCACGTGGGATTTAATGGCACCGCAATCGCCGGAAATGGACCGCTGGTTGACGTGGCATTATTACACGCAAGGCTCCGAAACATTTAAGGGTGATTTGCATTTCTACTCTGTCGACCATGACATGCGCGACGAGTTAAAAAACATCGATGGTCGCCGCTGTCCTGTGGTTATGATGACAGGTACGTATGATTATCTAACGCCACCCGAGGTGACGGAAAACACCGCGCGGCAGATTAAAGGTGGTGTGTACATCGAGATGGAAGACATCGGTCACTTCCCGATGAGTGAGAACCACGAACTCTTCCGTGTCTATCTTAAGGAGGCACTTCGCATCATTCGTGAGCGGACAGGCTAATCGACCCGCACACTTATATTACCTTGAACTGCGTCGATATCGAAGGCGGCACCGTGCCGATTGACGTTTTTTTAATGTCTTTATGAGTCTGATGGGCTTTGTCAGAGTAAATCGGCTTGAGCCGCCTAGTGATGCCTCCTAGCTTCTTCGGATGAAAAATCCATTCCGCTACTTCAATAGTTCGCCCGAGATCATTCGGCTCGCGGTGATGATGTATATCCGGTTTCCATTGTCGCTACGGCAGGTCGAAGACCTGCTACACGAACGTGGCATCGACATCTGTCATGAGACAGTGCGGTTTTGGTGGAACCGGTTCGGGCCACTGTTTGCCGCGGAGATCCGAAGGCGGCGGGTTCAGCACTATTCGTACTCGAACTGGCGCTGGCACCTGGATGAGGTATTCGTAAGGATCAATGGTGAAACCCACTACCTGTGGCGAGCGGTCGATCATGAAGGCGAAGTGCTTGAGGTTTTCACGACGAAACGACGAGATCGCAAGGCTGTGCTTAAGTTTCTGAAGCGCGCAATGAAGCGTTACGGCCGGCCGGCATCAATCGTCACAGACAGGCTTCGGTCATACCGCGCAGCGATGAACGTGATTGGTAATGCGGCGGGCCACACCTGCGTCCGCTGGCTCAACAACCGAGCCGAAAACTCACACCAGCCGTTTCGACGACGAGAGGGCGCGATGGCCAGATTCAGAGACATAAAGGTTTTGCAGAAGTTCGCTGCCGTCCATGCCTCAATCCACAATCACTTCAACATAGAACGTCATCTCAATTGCCGCGACAAATTTAAAAATGATCGAGCAGCCGCCCTGGCCGAGTGGCGTCAGCTTGCTGCCTGATATCTCTCGCTCGAAGACTCTTTGAGCTTGCTCCCGTTAGTCTGACACTGCCCCTTGATGGTCTCCGAACTACGCTGCCACGAAGATGGCTGCCCGGATATTGAAACCGTCATTGCCGTGATGACAGGTGTCGATCAGCGACAATCCTGGAAGATCGCCAAACCAATGGCGCAAATTGATGAAGGTGATGTTTTGCGGCTGCTATAAAAATAGCACTCTGGCTGGCAGTGTCATGACAAGACCTGCCCTTCGCTATTCTCCGCCGAATAACATGTTTTCGAGAGACTTGGCCGCATTCAGCATATAGGAAACATTTGCATCAACTTCGTCAACGCTCCGTCGTGACGTCAATGCATGCGTGGATAAGCTAACGCAAAATTTTCCATCTTTGTTTCGAACAGGCACCGCAGCGCCGACCATGCCTTCGAACCATTCCTCGTCGTCGAGCGCGTAACCGCGTTCGGAAATGGCATCCAGCTCCTCGGCAAATTTCTTCTGAGTCGTAATCGTATTAGGCGCGCGTCGCTCTGGACGAATATTACGAAAGACCTCTAAAGCAGCGTCTTGGTCAAAAGAACTTAAATATAGCTTACCTGATGCGCAGCAATGCAGAGGCAAAGGATCGCCGATATGCAGATTGATTTGCACCGGCCAGTGGGATTCGAAACGATCAAAATAGACCAGCTTTGCGCCATCGGGAACAGAAAGACTGACTGTTTCTTCAAGTTCACCCGAGAGTTTTCGCATTATTGCGCGTCGGCGGGTTACCGCAGGTTCTGCAGTATGGCTGTTGAAAGCCAATGAGCGAAACCGCCCGCCGGGAATATATGTACCCGACGGGTCGAGAATAATGAAGTTTTCCTCCGAGAGAATTTCCAACTGCCGGTAGACAGTTGGTAGGGGAATATCCAGTGTTCTTGATAGCACCGCAGCAGTTGCTGTTCCCGGGTTGTCGATAATGGCCTCAAGAATATGGAGGACCCGTCTGGGTGATGTACGCTTGGTTTTTTCCGTCATGCACTTCTCTTGGCAGTGTCAGACTAAACGAGCTTGAGCAGGGCAAGTCCATTCCGTAGCCTTGGCGGATGAGAAATCCGTTCCGCTATTTCAACTCGTCACCCGAGATCATCCGCCTGACGGTGATGATGTATATCCGATACCCACTATCGTTGCGCCAGGTCGAAGACCTGCTGTTTGAGCGTGGGATCGACATCTGCCACGAGACGGTACGGTTCTGGTGGAATCGGTTCGGGCCGATGTTCGCGGCAGAAATTCGTAAGCGCCGGGTTCAGCACTGTTCGCACTCGAACTGGCGCTGGCACTTGGACGAAGTATTCGTGCAGATCAACGGCGAGACGCACTATCTGTGGCGTGCTGTAGATCACGAAGGTGAGGTGCTGGAGGTTTTCGCAACGAAACGGCGGGATCGGAAGGCGGCGCTCAAGTTTCTAAAGCGTGCAATGAAGCGTTATGGCCGACCCGTTTCGATCGTCACGGACAGGCTTCGATCATACCGGGCCGCGATGAACGTGATTGGCAATGCCTCTGTCCAGACCTGCCAACGATGGCACAACAACCGAGCCGAAAATTCACATCAACCGTTTCGACGACAAGAAGGGGCGATGGCTCGGTTCAGAGACGTAAAAACATTGCAAAAATTCGCCGCGATTCACGCTGCAATCCACAACCACTTCAACCACGACCGCCATTTAAACCGACGCGACATTTTCAAACAAGACCGAGCCGCTGCCTTGGCCGAATGGCGTCAGCTTGCAGCCTAATCGCGGAGAGCGACCGCTTTCAGGCGCCCGTCCGTTTTAGTCTGACACTGCCTCATAATCGTCACCTGAAAACCCTTGGCGGCAGGACTGCATATGATCGATTGCGGGTTTTGGAATGCTCATATTACAATCGTTAAAAGCTCGTTGGGCTTTTTGAGTTGCATCACCGTCAGGTGCGATAAGGTAGTGTGGTGTGTCAGATGCCCCATTTCCAGAGAGGTCACGCAATAATTTGATCCATGGTGCAAAATTCGAACTCCCACCTGTTTGGATAACGAAAAGAAAATCAACGCGTCCACTCTGGTCTTTCTCGGCTAAACGTCTCCTAAGCCCCTCAAAGAAACTTCGGTCACCTTCTCCTTCTACTAACAGAACAGACGTTGCGAATACCATCTCTGCGCCTTGTCCATTCAACAAGGCGGTATGGATGGCTGAGCGATTCGGCTCAATTGGCGAGGTAGGTTTATGGAATTTCCGGTCGACTGCGATTAAAATGTCTTCGTACTGTGATTCCTCTACTAGGATTGGACTGTGCGTTGAAATTAGAATCTTGTTTGCATAGTCAGCAGAGAGAAGTGTTCGCGCAATCGTCCGTTGTAGAGATGGATGCAGGAAGGCCTCTGGTTCCTCAATGGCAATGAATAATTCAATGTCGCTTTCTTCGTGAATTACTGAAACGACAGCAATGTCTAAAACCGATTGCAATCCAGCGCCAACGTCTGTCGGAGCAACCCCGGTATTATCGTGATCTCCAGTGGTAAGTCTTATGTTGATTTGGTCAACAATCCAGTTAATCGCAGATTCACGGAGGTCATCTCTGAACTGTAATTTTGAGGATACTAGCATTCCTGACGGTAGAGATTTCCCTAAACTCAAAAGTACAGGCTTTAAAAGTTCTTCAGAAACCCCTTTCAAAGATTCGGTCGCCTTTGTTATGGTGCGATATTCAGTCGTCGCACCTGATTGCCTTCCGGAATGTAATGCCCTTTCGGCTAATTTATTTTTGAGAAGCTCTCTGAAACGATTTTGAAATTGGTATGAACCGGCATCTCTGGCAGATGGAATATGTACCAACACATAGTGTTCTTGGACCACGCGTAGAAGTTCGATGGCTTTGCTATCACTTTCATCGCCACTATCCCTGCGAGCTAT
>CAXBLS010000146.1:0-7966 GCA_963976585.1 uncultured Kordiimonadaceae bacterium | reverse complement strand
GCACCGGCGCGGTGCCGGGTATGGATGTGGTTAAGTTTGTATCCATGCCTGCCATAATGCGCGACGCGTTTATGAAAGATTTTCCCCAAACAGAACACTCGACACGAATACTTCGACAATTGCCAACGGTGAACAACAATAACAACTTTTATCAAGAAGATGTGATGATGGTCGATGCCGATATCAATGATATTTTTAATTTTAAGGTAATATCCGGTGATCTGAATAGCGCACTTAGCAACACGACTGATCTCGTCATCAGCGAAAGCATAGCAAAAAAATATTTCGGAGAAGAAAACCCGATTGGGAAAATTCTCCCAATCAATTTTGAAAGCTTCGAGCATGATTATAGAGTCGCAGCGGTCATAGAGGACCTCCCCGAGAATAGCATGCTCGAGATAAAGATGATGGTACTTTTCAATGAAAGTGACTGGCAAGGCACGGGAATGATGGAAAACTGGCTCGCGCTATCTAGTCAATTTTATTTTACCCTCCCCGAAGGCGCGAATATAGATGAATTAAACAACCAAATGCCGGATTTTATCGATCGCAACTTCATCGCCTTTAAAGGTGGAGCCGTGGATAAAGAATCTGATGTTATTTCCATCAACGCTCTAAATATCAAAGACCTCCATTTAAAAACCGAAGCCGAAGGTGACTTCCGACCCAAAGGTAGTATGAGCACAGTGATCATATTTTCCGCCGTATCGGTACTGATCTTGATCATTGCATCGATCAATTTCATGAATTTATCGACAGCACGTGCCAGCTTGCGTGCGAAAGAAGTCAGCTTGCGCAAAGTACTCGGGGCCGGTCGAAAACATCTGATCGTGCAGTTTTTAGGTGAAAGCGTTTTACTAACCTTAATCGCGCTACTGCTGGCAATTTTTTTACTAGAACTATCTCTGCCGCTGTATAACGAAATCCTGAATAAGACCCTTTCCATAAACTATGTTTCATTTGATAGTGTTCAGATATTAATCCTTACCCTACTCATCGGACTAGGCGCAGGATTGTATCCGGCGCTGTTTCTTTCCAACTACCGTCCGGCTCATATCCTCCGGGCCAATCAATCAATCGAAACAAACAGCTCGACAAGGCTCAGAAGTGCCCTGGTGATCCTGCAGTTTGCGGTTTCTATCGCACTTTTCATCTCAACCGCCGTGGTTTATGGCCAAATGAATTATGCGCGCAATCTGGAACTTGGGTATGACCGTGAAAATATTTTGGTCGTTTATACTGGAAACCGAGAGGCCGTTACTGCAAAAACTGACTTTTTGCTCACTGAATTCAAGCGTCTGCCAAATGTGACGGATGTGAGTACGTCCTTTCTTATGCCTGGACGCAACGGCGAAAACATAAGCTCCTACCGCACGGCTGAAATGGAAAGAGACGAAAGCACCATCATCAATTTTACCTCTGTGGGCTATGAGTTTTTTAAAACCTACCGTATCAAAATGCTAGCCGGACGCGAATATGACAAAAACCGCGCCGATCTTATGCCATCAAGTGACGATATCCGCGCCGGAAAAGGCAATAGAGGCTCAATGATCATCAACCAGTCCGGACTGAGGCGATTTGGCTTGGGTGCTCCTGAGGACCGATGTTTATTTTGACAGCCTCAAAAAAGAGATTCGCCCCGAAGTCTTCAGCCTCGACGATAAAGAACACCGCTTGTTTTCAATACGTTTTACCGGAGACCCTGCTACCGCTGTCGAAAATATCCGCGCCATATGGCAACGCGAACTGCCAACTGTTGATTTTGAATATGAACACGTCATCGACCGCCTAATTAGACAATACACAACAGAACAAGGCGAAATGACCATGTTCGCTGCCTTCTCTGGCCTCGCCATATTCATCGCCTGCCTTGGTCTCTTCGGGCTCGCGAGCTTTACTGCTGAACGCCGTACCAAAGAAATCGGTATCCGCAAAGTCTTCGGCGCGGAGAGTTTCCAAATCGTAAAATTATTAATCTGGCAATTTTCAAAACCTGTTCTCATCGCCAACATCATCGCCTGGCCTGTGGCCTACCTCATGATGAGCCGCTGGCTCGAAAGCTTTGTCTACCGTATAGACGACATGATCATTATCGCTCTCTGTCTAATCGCTGGCCTCGCCGCCCTGCTCATCGCCTGGGCCACGGTTGCTGGTAACAGCTACTCCGTCGCCCGAAAAAACCCAATAAAGGCGCTTCGATATGAATGAGTTATAACTGAATATTGTCCACTTTCGAACACCAAAAAGCGTCCGATATTGAACAGCAATATATTAACACGCTGCAAATAAACACTATTTTTTCTGGCACACTCCTTGCTAGATAATAGATGGGAAATTATTGGTAAAAATAACATAAACCGAGGCGCAGACAATTGCGTTTCGACAAACAGAATAATATTAAGTCGGCACCGACCAAAAAGCATAAGATGTTCCTGTGCCGGGAAGCCAAGCGCAAGCGTTAGCGCTTGAGGCTTATTAAAAATGGGGAGCAGACAAATTATGCTTATAACGAACTACATCACCTCCGCCTGGCGCAACATCCTGCGTCATAAGCTTTTCAGCATCATAAACATCCTCGGCCTCGCCATCGGTCTTGCCGCAGTGATGCTGATCGCACTCTACGTAAGATACGAAACCAGCTATGACAGCTTCTGGAAAAATGCCGATAATATTTACCGGCCACATCTGACAATCGACACCATGAATATGGACCCCGTTAATTTCGCGCGAACATCAGCTGCACATAGACAGAATTTTTTAAAAGATTTTCCCGAGATTGAAAAAATCACCAGAATTATGCCACCGTTCCCAACACCTACTTTAAGCATTAATAACGAAGCATTCGAAGAAAATGTTGTCCTGGTTGATCAGGAAATCATCGAAATTTTTGATTTCAATGTATCGGCCGGAGACCTCGCAAACTCACTTAAACAAAATAATTATATTGTTCTTACTGAGACGCTCGCAAAAAAGCATTTTGGCGAGACTGATCCACTTGGCAAAACCCTTTCTATGAACTTCAACATATTTAGACAAGACTATATAGTAGGGGCGGTTATAGAAGACGTACCGCAAAATAGCATGCTCGATTTCAGCGCTATGGTGCTACTCGATGAAAACGCCTTATCCGATACAGCATTGTTAACAAATGACCTTTGGCCAAACTCATTTAATTACTTTCTAACCAATTCATCATTCGACGTTGAAGAATTTAATAATAAAATGCCCGATTTTGTTGACAGAAATTTTACTAGGCAAATAGGATTTTCAGACGACAAGAGATCTGACCTCATAAAATTTGAATCCATAAACCTTAAAGACCTACATTTAAAATCTTACGGAGAATTCGAAACAAAACCACGTGGTGATCAAGCTACAATTTATATTTATATTATTGTTTCAATTTTGATACTTTTAATAGCCAGTATCAATTTTATGAATTTGAGCACTGCACGCGCCAGTCTACGCGCTAAGGAAATTGGATTACGTAAATTAGTAGGAGCGGCAAAAAATAAACTTGTCGTTCAATTTCTTTCTGAATCTATAATCTATGCATTTGCGGCACTATTAATTGGGCTTGTAATCGTAGAAGTGTCCTTGCCTTTCTACGCAAATATTATAAACTTGCCTCTCAAATTGAATTATACTGCATTCGAAGCCATAGCTGTATTATTAATGACAGTAATTGTCGGTCTATTATCAGGGATATACCCTGCCTTTATACTCTCAGGATTAAGACCAGCCAGCATTTTAAAATCCAATCAATTGAACAGCTCAAATGCCTCGAATAAATTTAGGAATATTCTTGTAATAATTCAGTTTTCCATTTCTACGATATTATTTGTATCCACAGCAGTCATCTATTTCCAATTGGAACATTTAGGTTCAAAAGACCTTGGCTTTAATAAAGATAATCTATTGGTCCTTCCCGTTAACAATAGAGATACAATAACTTCTCTAGAAGAAACTCTGATGAATAATATTAGAGCTCTTCCAAATGTAGAGCATGTGACAACGTCCGGCTTCACTATTGCCAGTGATGGCAGTGCAGCAGCACCAATTTACACAGAAGAAATTGGTAGGGATAACGCTCATGCCTTAAGTTATAGATCGGTTGGATATGATTTTTTTAAAACTTACGGCATTAAATTGCTTGCCGGAAGAAGTTATGACCGAGAGCGCAATGACTTAAAACCATCGAATGATGCTATTCGAAATGGAGAAGGTTATGTCTCATCGATGATATTAAACAGAACGGCCATTGAAAGCCTAAACCTTGGAACACCAGAAGAAGCGATTGGAAAAATTGTCTATGAAACTTTTGGTTCTAAAGAAGAGAATTTGGCTTATCAACTAGAAATAATAGGGGTGGTAGATGATCTTAATTTAAATTCATTGAAACAGGAAAGCCAACCAGAAATCTATGATCTTGTACCAAATTACACAGAGTCCATATCAATTCGGTTCAATGGTGATCCCGTTCAATTCGTTAACGATCTACAAATCGTTTGGCAAAACGTGATTCCCGGAGTTCCTTTTAATTTTGACCATGTCATCAATAAATTGATAAATCAATATCTCGCTGAAAAAGGGCAAATGACCATGTTTGCTGCCTTCTCCGGCCTCGCTATTTTCATCGCCTGCCTCGGCCTGTTTGGTCTCGCATCCTTTACTGCAGAGCGTCGCACAAAGGAGATTGGCATCCGTAAAGTCTTTGGTGCTGAAATATGGCAAATCGTCAAATTGCTCGTTTGGCAGTTTTCAAAACCGGTTCTAATCGCCAATATCATCGCCTGGCCGCTCAGTTATCTGGCTATGTCCAGCTGGCTGGAAAGTTTTGTTTACCGCATTGACGATATGATGATTGCTCTGTGCCTAGTCGCCGGTCTCACTGCCCTGCTCATCGCTTGGGCCACGGTTGCCGGAAACAGCTACGCCGTCGCGCGGCAGAATCCGATAAAGGCGCTTAGATACGAATAGTTCATATATATTGCAGAGCTCGAAAATAATGTTTGACGTTAGTCTATATCACGGATAATATTTATCCATGATAGGAGTTAAACAATGAAATTAAGCGACGGAATAGAGCAAGCCATACATAGTGTCGCCATGTTATGCGGCTTATCAACGGAGGGGGTTCTGTCTGCTGCGTCACTGGCTGAATTTCACGGTGTATCAACCAGTTATCTGCTTAAACATTTACAAGCTTTGTCAAAAGCCGGAATAGTTCAAACGGTCCCTGGGCCTAAAGGCGGATACCGGTTAGCCCACCATCCTTCCGATATTTCTCTTTTAGACATCGTAAATGCTGTAGAGGGACCACACCCGGCTTTTAGGTGTAAAGACATTAGACGTAGGGGACCAACGCCTGCATCGGCGGCTATGCTTAAAAAACCGTGTAGTGTCAATGTCGCAATGCTTCGCGCAGAAAAGGCCTATAAGGAAGAATTAAGAACCATAAGCATTGCAGATATCATAGAGGATGTTGCCAATATTGATGACGGTTCCATCGCCGCGAGAGGATGCCAGTTTCTTGAACAAAATCAGAGAATAACCAATTGAAATTTAAGGAAAATAAGAATGCAACCACGTATTAACTATTTTGAAGCTGCACCGGACGCCTTTAAAGCCGTCCTTGCGCTTGAAACATATGTAGCCGAAAAATCCGGAATTGAACCAAACTTACTACATCTTATTAAATTACGTGCTTCACAAATTAACAATTGCGCCTATTGCGTGGATATGCACGTAAAAGAATCTCGTCGTGATGGCTTAAGTGAACAGTGGATCAACATGATCAGTGTATGGCGAGAATCGCCGATTTACGATGCGCGTGAACGAGCACTTCTTGGCTGGACAGAAGCTGTAACCAATCTTACACAAAACGGTGCCTCTGATGACGATTTCGATCCTCTAAGGCAGTATTTTTCAGATGAAGAAATTACCAAACTCACTGTCGCTATTGGCGTCATCAATGTATGGAACCGCCTTGGCGTGAGTTTTCGCATGCAACATCCGATTGAAAAGGCATAAGGCCTAGAAGGAGCCAAATAATGGTCCTAACACGTGAAGAAAAGATTGCACGCAAAACGTCCGAGACCGGCATTGATCATGACATGATCGATCAGTTGGTGCGTACATTTTACCAGAAAATTCAAGTCGATCCGGTACTTGCCCCCATCTTTAATGACCTGATTGATGATTGGGAGCCGCATCTGCTTAAAATGATTGATTTTTGGTCGTCTGCCACGCTGAAATCAGGAAAATATAAGGGAAATCCGCTGGTAAAACATCTATCAATGCCCATAGACGCACGATTTTTTGATCATTGGCTTGAGTTATTTACGAAAACAGCAGTGGAAATATGCCCGCCAAAGGCCGCTGCGGTATTTAAAGAAAAATCACGTATGATTGCCCAGAGTCTTGAGCTGGGAATTGCGGTAAATAATGGCACCCTTCCTATCAAGGGAAACAGATATATCAATCAATCGCTTAATTTCCCCGATGAATGATTATTCACTATAAACAGGAAATTCAAGGGATACTGTTGTGCCAATATGTTCGATACTTTCAATTGAAAGGGTGGCATCATGGGCTTCGACCAGTGATTTAACGATCGATAGGCCAAGTCCGGTGCCTGAGACAGCAATTTCTGCGTCGTTTTGCTCTCTGTAAAAAGGCTCGGTAATTTCTGAAAGGTTAGTTTCGGATATACCGATGCCTCGGTCTTTGATCGAAACTTTAACCGCGCCCACAACTTCATGGATCGAAAGACTGATCAGACCGCCTTCATGGGAGAATTTTATTGCGTTTGAAAGCAGGTTAATCAGGATCTGTTTGATAGAACGGCGATCAGCATAAATATACGGCATATTGGCACCAATATTGACCGAAATCATGACCTCTTTTTTCTCAGCCAAAATATTAATTGTGCTCAGACAGTGTAGCGCCACCTCCTCGAGATCAGTTTCCTGTTTAAGAAGCACACGCTTTTTGGCTTCAATTTCCGAAATATCGAGTACGTCATTAATCAGGTCTAAAAGATGCTTACCGCTGCTATGAATATCATCAATATATTCTGCGTATTTTAAATTCTTGAGTGGGCCAAGGCTTTCGGTTTTGATAATTTCGCTAAAGCCCAATATTGCATTGAGCGGTGTGCGAAATTCATGGGACATTGTAGCAAGGAAATTTGATTTCACTTTGTTCGCTTCTTCAGCGAGCATCTTGGCCTCTTCCAGCGCAATCATACCTTGATGTTGATCCGTGATGTCACGTGTTACAGCCACCATTTCGATAACTTCTGTCGGCTTGTCTGTGTTAAATATTGGTGCAGAATGCTGGCTCATCCGCCTTTTGCTGCCCTTTAAACCTGTAATAGTGAATTCTACATCGCTGGATTCGCCGCGGTATGCCGCATCGACACTTTCTTTAAAAACGTCGTGATATTCTGGATCAATCAGCTCAAAAACACTGGCCCCGCGCACGTCATCAATCGTCATAGCATCAATCATTTCAAGACCGACAAGATTCATCTCTTTTAACTTATAATCGGCGCTGACAATTTTCACGCAATCCGGCTGACTGTCAACGATCGCTTCAAGCCTCGCCGCCTGATTACGATAACTATTCAATTCCTCATCGCCCTGCACGTCTTCTTCAAGTCTTCTTATTGAATAATGTCTTGCCATAAAGTCACCTTGTTTAAACACCATTAATAGTAGTGAATAACTCTTAAAAAAGCATTACACGCTGTTTCATTTTACTTGTGAAATCGATGTTGCTGTTTTAAAAGTCAGAAAAACTGATAAAAGGGATGTGATGTTTAAATTATTTACTATGTTAATTGCGGTTGTTTTTTGCTCAATCTCGAGCTTCGCACAGGTCAACGACGAGGACATCGCTGCCTCAATCAAAGAATATGATCTGGCCAATGTGGCGATGATGAAAAAACAGGACGCCGAGG
>CAXBLS010000145.1:0-8077 GCA_963976585.1 uncultured Kordiimonadaceae bacterium | reverse complement strand
GGGTTTTATAAATTCTTAAATCAAATTCAACATTTAATTGTGACATAGCCATTATAAAGAATCTTGATCATACCGATAGCATGAGGAGATCCCCCGAAGGTCTGTATTCTATCCCCTCAAACCACCGTGTGAAAGCATGGCGTTTTTTTTATTTTGGTTCGTTGAAGAAAACTAAAGGCTTCAAAATTTTAGCCGATATCAACTTGCGATTCCCCGTGGTCTTGCCACGGGGAGCATTATAGTTTGTGTTTTTGAAGTCAGCGTAGCGCGCCGTTTTTGGTTTTTTGCGCCGTAATACCCCGCGGTCTTGCCGCGGGGATAGGTGCAGGGCGCGCGGAGCAAATTTATTCTCATATTCGCCAAACAAGCCAATATTGCACATGGTCACCGGGAAGTAAGGCCAGATCAAGTTAGAATGCCTATAAGCAAGGATTAAGTAAATAACAAAAAGAATTGCAGCATTATTGAAACAGCATAAGCAAGTTATTGACGTGATCAGTTAGTGATGGCTTGAGGTCTGTAACTCACATCCAACATAAAAAATGAATTGCATGGTTTTAATAGATTAGTTGAAGCAATTCTGCTCACAGTTTATGTGGATAAGTATGTGGATAGTTTCTAAATACAGCCATTAACTTCCATATTTGAAAGAGTATTTATTAGATTGCACAATATTTAAACGACGTATTAATTGCTAATAATCAAATGGTTGAAATTTATCCTAGGCCCTGTAAGGGTTTGCCGCGAGTGAAATTGCATTGTGTTCAGAAAATGTGAATTATTTATAAATGTCAAGATTAAATGTCAAACTGAATAAGAATTAAAAAGACCCCTCTTTTCTTCCTTTTAAAAAAACTGAATATGTGGTAGCAACAAGCTTTTGTAAATAAAAAATCCGGGTACTTTCCAAGAATTTATCTATACGAGCAATGAAAAATTAGTACAAAGTTTAGTGTGTTAACTTGCACAACTATTGGAGTATTGGCAGCAATCAAGAGTTCACCTGCCATATTTGCTAAACAAGCCAATATTGCACAGGGAGGACACTAGCAAGTGAGCAATGGCATTAATACACACATGCACGCGGGTAAAACAATAAATTCACCAAGCGAACCATTAAACGAGGCGAATCATTTAACAGTGGACTTCCGAGGAACGATTGAAGCAAGTAGTGTTAATCAAGATTTGGCAATCATGGAAACACTCAACGGGAGCAAAGACTCCAACAGGTAAAGTTAGATCAAGCCGTAATATAAATACCTTAATTTGTAACCCGCCTTCCGAGTCTCAATTTTATTGATTAAAGTCGATAATTTTCTTTCAATGCTGTTTGTGACCTGAATTGCCCCCCGCTGAAGAATGAGCGTGCTGATATTGCTCGGCAGGTGGAATGTGATAGGGCTGCGGAATTCTTTTTATCCAGAGCGCATACAGATTTTGTGATTGGATTTATTGGGATTCTGATTGGGCGCTTGAGGTGTTGCGTGATGATTCTGGGTTGGAGTTGACCGGGCAGAGGGTAAAGGCTGCCCGGTCATATGGCAGGAAATTCTATGATCTCTGACCATGTGTGTATAACGACTGATTTTGAATTTACTTTAGTATTTAGTAAATGGGTACTTGAAGTTTTACGTGATTATTCTGGTTTGAAGGTGATCGGGCGCAGACCAGATGACGCCCGATCGTGTGGCGATAGAGAGATATCAAGGGACTACCGCCACAACTATTGTAACGGCCGATTGTTTCATAACTTTAGTAAAAAAATAGATATTCTATATTAGGTGAATTCACCTGCGCCCACCAATACCACGTGCTTTCTCAAAGACCGTGATAGATGCTTGATCTTTAAGACAATCAGCAAGTGTCAAATCGGATAACCCTGCACGAATGATTGCAATATTTTGTTTCGTCATAAATTTCATAAACCCTATAATTGTTTAAATGCCATTAAAGCTCTTTCCCGAGATACTTTTAAATCAACAATTGGTTTGGGATAATCGTGGCCGAGCTTAACACCCGCGTATTCCAAAACATTATCCGGCGCGTCCGACGGATTATGCAAAAACTTATCCGGCATTTTGGCAAGCTCTGGTATATGTCGCCGTACATATTCGCCTGTCCCATCAAACTTTTGTCCCTGTGTGACCGGATTAAAAATACGGAAATACGGCGCAGCATCTGCGCCACATCCTGCAATCCATTGCCAGCTCGCAGCATTATTCGCCAAATCAGCATCTACCAACGTATCCCAAAACCAATCTTCACCGTGATGCCAATGAAGAAGCAAGTTTTTAACGAGAAACGAACCCACAATCATCCGCACACGGTTATGCATATATCCCGTTTGCCACAGTTCACGCATTCCGGCATCAACAATGGGGTAGCCCGTTTGGCCCCGCTGCCAAGCTTTCAGAGCGACCGCATCTTCACGCCATGGGAAAGCATCAAATTTTTTCTGTAAGTTATTACGAGGCATCCCGGGGAAATGATACAAAAGCATATTTGAAAACTCTCTCCAGCCCATTTCATTTAAGAAACACTCTCCATCATTTTCACACCTTTCCGCAATCATTGTTGATTTAGCTGCATACCAAACTTCATTTGGAGAAATTTCACCAAAATGCAAATAAGGTGACAAACGCGACACATTCTGACGCACCGGAAAATTGCGCCCCTCCTTATATCCTTTCAATCCATTTTCAAGGAACACTTTCAAACACGCTTGAGCACCGTCTTCTCCCGGTTGCCATTCTTTTTGCATGTTCTCATGCCAAGCAATATCAGGCATGAGTTTCAGGTCATCTAGAGAAAGTTGTTTATAGCTTCGCAGATTAAGCCTGGCAGGCTCTAATTCTGGCATGCGCGGCTCATCGGCCCGGGCCAAACATCCTTTTTTATAGAACGGCGTAAAAACACGATAAGGCGTTTCATCTTTTTTAAGTACTTTATGTGGCTCAAACAACAACGCCCCATTAAAACTTTTAACCTCTAAAGTGTCATGATTTAGATTTTTCTTAATGGTCTTATCGCGCTGAATACGCCATGGTTCATAACATCTATTCCAATAGAGTTTGCTCGCACCTGTTTTGTGCGCAAAAGCAGATAAAATGCTTTTGGGGTCTCCGATCTCAAAAATCAAACTTCCGCCTAGGCTTTCATTCAATCCGCTTAAGCTTTGATGCAACCACCAACGGCTTGCGCCGCCCATTTTCCATTCATCACTGTTCACATCATCCAAAATATAAATCGGTATAATAGGTTTGCCGCTCTCATGTGCAGCCAATAGAGCGGGATTATCTTTCAACCTTAAATCCTGACGAAACCACACAATGATGGGAGCGCTATTCGTACTCATGCAGGCACTTTTTTTCCATCCCAGGCAATAACTCTTCCGCTCTGATCCGGCGTCACACAGTTAATGACCTGCAATAAACATGCGCTGGAAAATTCTGGAGTAAACAGCTTGCCTTGTTCAACTCGCCCTTGAAAAGGTTTGGAAAGTGATGTGCCAACAGTGCCTGGGTGCAAACCGATAACGCATGCCTCTTTATATCGCCTTGCTGTTTCGATAGCTGCATTTTTAAGGATCATATTCAAAGCCGCCTTTGACGCACGATACGCATACCAACCACCCAACTGGTTATCACTTATACTGCCTACACGTGCGGACAAGCATGCAAAAACACTTCTGCGCCCACACCGAAGACGTGGCAAAAAATATTTCGCAACCAAAGCAGGACCATAAGTATTGACTGCAAAGACAGCGTGAAAATTAGCAAAGTTCAAATCACGAATACTTTTTCCGGAGACACGCTTTCATCATGCAAAAAGCCAGTTGTTACGATAATCACATCAAACAGCAGCGCTTCCGTTACAAGGCTAATGGCCTCCTTTATGCTACCCTCTGACGTTATATCAATTTGATGACTGGTAACTTTCTTGTGATCAAATTGCACTTCAGATCTTGAGAATGCATGTATTACAGAAACATTTGACTGGGCATTCAGATGATCAACAAATGCCCGCCCCAAGCCCCCGGAAGCACCTATAACGGCAACATTCAAGTCCACACCAAAATTTGATAAAAGATCGTTACTCATGGCATATTAATCGGGATTAAAACCTCATTGCGGCGCAAAGCTGGAATCGTAAATGGTGGATTATATCCAGCAGCTTTATAGGGGCCTGTTATTTTATATCCCTTGCTCTCAATCCAAGTTTCCAAATGCGTTCTATGTTTATCAATGCTATCGCCTTCCAACACGCCGCTAAATGTTATAACTGCAGCGGTATAATCACTCATTTCATGGATCTTTACATCAGGGTCTTGTGGAAGCGGTGCTGTATCCAGCGTGAATGATGCAGGCAGCACGAATGACATTGTTGATTGCTCGGCGATGTCTTCTATAAAAACTGATGCAGTTATTGGAATTTCAACACCCGTATTGTCTAGAAAAACAGGAGCGGTCATTGCAATTTTTGAACGTTCAGTATTTTTACCGGAGATATAATCAAACAACTTATAAAAAGCACCTTTCTTACCCTCGTCCATACCACCGTACATTGGCGTTGAAACAAGGACAAATCGTTCGTAATGACGAAGCTCTGTTTTCTGCTGGTTATCAGATTTTATGACACGGTACGGTGCAATTTCGACACCGGACTTACCCAAAACAGAACATCCCGACAACATAACCACAGCGATGCATATATATAAATCTTTCATAGGGAAAATCCAAGTTCCAAGTGCAAAGTTTTTGTGGTACATGCAACCTATATGATGTGGATATCCAGGTAAAATTACGCTTGCCTGTCTCGCCACTAGAGAATCATCCCTTAATTATGTATGGTGCGCCATAACTACACAAAGGAATTTATTTGTAGACTAGAGAAAGTGAAATTATTACTGTACTGTACCCCGTCAGCACTACATTATTCGATAGGGAAAATACACGTCACTCTAAAACCAAAGCCATTGTACAGGGTGCCTGAATCGAACTCACCGCGAACAGATAAACGCACATATTTTGGTCCGTATGCCCAGGAGCCGCCACGCACTACACGAGCATCAAAATCTCCATACTGGCACATTGCTGCTCCTGATAATCATATTGATCGCGTCACACTAACAGGTCCATTCCCAAACATTGCCAGACATATCGTATAACCCGTAAAGATTGGCTCTAAATTGTCCGACCGGGTGTCGCATGATTATAAACCGATTGACCTGCGCATCTTTTGAAGTTGGCATTGTTGATATCAATCTCATCGCCTTATGGATAGGCTGTTTTTAGTCCCGCTCGAGCAGCATATTCCCATTCTGCCGCCTCAGTAGGTAGACGACAATTTAATTGTTTCTGTCTTCCCAACCAGAATGAATAAGTCATCGCGCTTCGCCAACTAATTTCTATCACCGGATGACTGTCATATCCATCTTTTTTTATGATGTCTGGAAGTATGGCTGAGTTCTTCTCCATTTGGTTATCAAACTGCTGAGATCTAAAATAGTCATTATATTGTTCATTGGTAATCTCAACTTGTTTTCCTGGAATACCAAAGTACTTTTTTTCAATAGAGCTCAGACTCCTTATAAAAGCAGGGTCTTGCTCGCCCATACTAAAGGAACCCGCCGGAATCAATACTAATTCAGGGAGTTTCATATCGCTTGGTTGTAGAAAAAACAGGATTGAAGTAAGTTCATCTTGCATGATATTGAGATATATCGATTTTTACAAAAGGCAAACTCGCTATTCCCAAAACAGTAATTATTGTAACCAGCAAAAATTTACTTAACAGCAATGTCCCTATATAGCCCTGCTTTCTTCCATTCATCCTGTTTTGCGATGGAAACGATCTAAATTAACAGGTAAGAATTGTCTCATTTCTTCGATTAAACGTTCTAGTATGATGTTTTGATATGACCGCGTTAAACCTGACGGCTCACCTAACCTTAAAATGTCACCACATGCTGATGCGATCTTTTTCAAGACACAAAGATTCTTTGTGTCAGATTATTTTAATCACTGGTGGACAGCCAAGATTAAATTAAATTGTTCTAACGATTCGTTCCGCTATTGTTACTCAAAAATGATTAATTTGGCAAAGTTTTATATCCCTTAATCTGCAGAATAAAGTTTGATCGATCCCACACACAGATCCGCCTGAAATGTTCTACCGATCCCGACTAGCCCAATGCGTTTGAGTTTGTTTTTACGAAATTCTATTGCTGTTCTGTAGGCTTCTATCTTAGTGAAAGGAATGCGAATTGTTTGCCACTCAGGCGTGGCTTTAAAGCTAAAGCGATATGATTGCCACGGCAACCAAAGATCAGTCGTTCGGAAATGAACATTGTAGTGTTCATTGTTACCGGAAATGTCGAATTCAACACCATCATAGGCCGACGCATTGAATGGTTTATCTTTAGCCAAGTCCAGTGTAATTTGTACAAAACCGCCGTTGTTGTCGGTAGAAACATCTCCATGCATGCACAGACAGTTTTTGCCTTTATAGTTAGTCACGAAGAGATCGCCACTGGATATCCCGCCCATAACCTGATCAGTAACCAGTCGCCACTGTGTGCCTAGGCTGGAACTTAAATTACCACTAGCTCGATCATCAATAATTAAAACTTTAGCAAACACAATATTGCAAGTCCCCAAATATATTGTAAAACCAGTTAAAAGCATTAAAAGTATATAACGGGAATTAGGTAATTGAAAATTCATTATTCGGTGCAAATAATATAGGTACGAGCCATATTTATCCATAAATAGGGGAGGCAAGAAGATTTTATCATGGTCATTTCTTACAATATAGGATAGTTAAAATGCTGATTAACTATTACTGTCATCTTTCTCATAAAGAAAGAATCGTAATCTATGAATATCTTTATCAAGGTTGTTCAATTCAAAAAATAGCTCCTGTCGTTGGTTATCATAAAACCACTATTTACCGGGAGCTTCACCGTAATAGCGGTAAAATTGGACATAAACCGGGTAAAGCTGAACATACATACCAGTTAAGAAAAAATATCGGCCAACTAAACTCGACAAAGATCCAGAATTAAAGTCTTTCGTGATTGAAAAGCTGACACTTGGTTTGAAGTGGCCCCCTTTAACTAGACAACCTGAAGATAAATTAAACTCTGACATGGTTGGTTAATCAAGCTCAGGCAGCTTGAGGAATTGCATGTATTTGATAGTAGACTTCATCTGGCGTTAGGTCATCAAGACTTTGATGAAATCTTTCCTGATTGTACCAATTGAACCAAATATTTAAGCTTTCTCTTACCTCCTTTAGATTGCTGAACTCCCGAGTGTATAGGTGTTCGTATTTGACTGTACGCCATAGTCGTTCAACAAAAATATTGTCATAGTAACAGCCCTCACCATCCATGTAATAATCAGAAAAGGGAAATAAAAAAACGAAATCGAGTAAATCAAAAAGGATACAGGCGAAGTGTAATCATGCACAGAGGAGAAAGGGAGGCCTATCCTTTCCTTTAACAAGAAAATTTATAAGAATTTTTTATGTTGTGTCGTACAGTGAACTTGTGATTCCCCGTGGTCTTGCCACGGGGATCTAATTAGTCTTTAGAATGTTGGAATGCGAAATGTTGTAGAGAAGGCGAGCCACTGTGCGTGGCAGATACACTATCATATTGTATTTCCTGTGAAATACAGGCGAGGCTTATTAGATGATTCGGTTGTAAATATCATCCTGAGTACTGCGACAGGGATAGAAGAGCGATATGATATGGAGTTTGAACAGCTTGGTTGCGACAAAGACCATGTGCATTTACTTTGTACGGCTCATCCGAAAATTGCACCGGGTCAGATTGTAAGGGTGTTCAAAAGCATTACGGCACGGGAATTGTTTAAGAGGAAGCCGGATTTGAAACGAGACCTGTGGGGCGGTGAGTTTTGGGCGGATGGTTATTATGTTGCAACTGTTGGGGAAAGAGCTGATTGGGGTGTGGTTGAGCGATATGTGAAGAACCAAGGCAAGTCAAAAGAAGAGCTGCGTCAACTTACACTTTTTTAATACCCCGTGGTCTTGCCACGGGGTTGTTTATTAA
>CAXBLS010000144.1:0-8107 GCA_963976585.1 uncultured Kordiimonadaceae bacterium | reverse complement strand
TGGAAAATTGATGTTAAGGACTTCCCTGCCTTCATCATTGTCGATGATAAAGGCAACGACTTCTTCAAGATGATATAAGGGTGATGATGACCGCTGATGACGAGATACTCAAAAAGCATTCCGTCGTCATTGCCGGTCATCAAACCAGTGTTACGCTGGAAAACATATTCTGGTCCGAGCTCAAGAAGATCGCCAAAGGGGATGGTAAAAGCCTAAAAGCGCTCATCACAGAAATTGATGAAACACGCACAACCAACCTCAGCAGTGCGATCCGGGTTTATATTTTAAGAAAAATAAAAGACTAATTTTTAGGTGGAGGCGGCTTCTGGAACAAACGTTCCAAAAGTTTAGCACCAAGCTCTTCCACAGTTTCAGGACGCTCTTCCTCGGCTGGCGCTTGCTGCTCAGGTTCCGGTTCAGCGGGAAGCTCCGATGGCGGGTTAATAAAATCATCAAGCGGGCTGGTGATCACGTCATCTTCGTTGGCTGCTGGTACCGCATCACCTTCTGTTGTTGGTTCAGTCGATGGTTCGACCTCGCCTTGTGCACCAGGGATGCCACCAAACAAATCACCGATTCCGCCATTTCCTTCAACCATATTTTGAAGCAGGCTCGCGGCTATTTTTTGACCAATAAAACCTTCTAACGTCTTTGTATTATAAGTGATTTCTGGATCATGTAGAGCGCCAATAACACTAATACCTATCGGTGGTGCATCAGGATGTTCGCTAAGCGACATATCGCCCGATAAATTCATATTCCACTGAGCCAAATTGATCCCAAGGTCGATATCACTGCTCGCGCCAAGCATGTTAATGTCAAACGGTGTAAGCTGGATAAATCCGTTTTTGGTAGTCAATGTACTGGAACCGCCATCATAAGGTGTTTGCCCACCAGAAAGCGTGCTGCTAAGCAAGCCAAGAATACCATTTTGATTACTGAGGCTATTTATACGCTCGCTCAGTTCTGGAATGTTGATACCATTGATGGTGCCCGGAGAAGCGGTTACTGCGCCCGTTCCGTTAAGCGACGACACCAGTGTTTCCTGACTGGTCCCCTTACCGGTGATTTTTTGGGTCATATCGAAGTAACCCGTGATTGGATTGATCCCGGCAAAAGAGTTGGTCGCATCAACAATGGCAGCATTCTTGATCGACATATCCATATCAAGTTCACCCAGACTGCTAAAACTTCCGGCAATCGCCACATCACCGCCAAACAACTTCCCGGTGAAATTGTTAATGGTGATGGTACCGTCTTTTAACACAGCCTCAAAGCGTGGGTTTTCGAAACTATATTTGTCGTAAACAATATTATTTGCAGTGACATTGACACGCCCGTCATATTCGTTAAGCACTGCAAGTTCCATAGGTTCCTTGCTCCAATTACCCCAGTCTTCCTCTTCCGGCACTTCTGCTGTTGCTTCCATAAAGTCCACCACCGGGACATCATCGAGCACTAAAGTAAAATCAAATGCACTTTTTGGGCCTTGTTCTGGTGTTGCGCCAAAACCGGTGAATTCACCTGTACCGGTAAATTTGGTTGGCCCTGCGGTGCCGACAATATTCTTGAGAGAGACATCAGCCATATTTCCAGATGCGGCCATGGTCAGTGCAAACACACCAAGCTCAGTGTTTGAAGGCCGGAAATCAACCCCAAGTCCCCTGATGAATTCACGCATATTAGGGCCCTGAACATCAACCATCATGTCAAAGTTGCTAATCTCACTTTCGCTCAAATTTGCGCGACCCTTCAGAAAAACTGTACCACCAGCAACGTTGACGCTACCGTCAATGTCGGCCAGTTGCTCTGTTGCCTTAAGTGTCGTGGTCACGGCAATGGGGCGATCATCCGCCGCATTCGCCTTTATAACTGGTAAATCAAACTGATCAATAAGACTGGCAAAGCTCGGGTTAGACGCAGTGATTTCAAGATCAGCACTGCCAATTTCCGGCAATTGTTTGAGCGTTGCGCTTCTAATCTCACCCTTAACATCGGCTTTACTGCTGCCAACTGTTGATTTTATATCAACATCCAGTTTTTCAAAATCACCGATCATTCTTGCATTTACTGCAACCGCGCCAACTTCAGCGATATGATAAGGTGTTTTAAACCTGAACGCTCTCTGTAGTGGCACAAGCGAAGCCGCCGTGGTGTTAAAGGATGTCTCGAAGCGCGGACTCCCCCCGAGATCGTTACCGATCAGGGAGCCGTTAAGGTCAAATCCTGCGTAATTTTCAATATTAACTGTTTTTGCATTCAAATTGCCGCCAAACAATTCTCCGCTTATCGCAACTTTATCAATGGTGATGCCACCGGATGTAAGGTTGGTCATGTCAATTTTATAGTTGGCGTCAAAATCAGCCAGCACCGAAACGGATTGTTTCAAATCCAGTTCCTCGTCCGGGTCTGGTGGCAGATAATTGTCGAGATTTAGATTGGCCACCTGAACATCAAGTCCCATTGATGGTCTGTCTTGAAGGGCGTATGAAACACCACCTGAAAACTGGAAAGTATCCAGACTTCCTTCCATTCCGTATAGCTGCACTAATTCCGGGGTCGCCTGCACCGCACCTTGATATGCTAATCGTGTAAGCCGACCCGCAGGAATTTCAGAAACATCAACTTTAAGCCATTCAAGAAAAGCCCGGAGATTACCGGAATTAAGCGTTGTATCGCCACCAAAGAACAGCTTGTTCCCAGGCGCGCTGAACGCACCTTTCATGACAAGGACAGAACCACCCGGCATATTAAGGCGCATATTTGTAAAATCAATTTCACCATCTGTTGCTGTCATATCCAGCTCAAGCTGGCTCGCAATTTTCTCATTATATTGCAGCGCCCCAAGATTGAACTTAAAGTTCCCTTCGAGCTGTTTCATAAATGAATAATCAAAGTCCTGCGTATTTTGCCCCGCAGAGGCCGCGTCGGCATTTTCTTCCAGAGCTGGTAGAAAACTATCAAGATTAAAGCTATTTACGGACAGGTTTCCATCAAAACGGGTCAGCTCACCAAATGTGGCCGTCATATTACCGGAACCGCGACTTTCGCCCATCTCAAATTCAAGAGTTGAAATATTTACGGCGTCGCCGCCATATGCAACGGTACTCTCAAGAGAGAGCGGATGATTATAATTCGGTCCGTTTTGATTTGTGTTTTCCGGGTCAAGCAAGGCCATAGCTAGGAACAGGTCGCCAATATCATTGGCTTCAAGATTTATTTTTCCGTCCGCTTGCGGCGACACATCATCAGGAAGAAATCCGCCAGTAAATTCAATGCGCACGTCATTGTCAAGAAGTCCTGCCTTGAGGCCGATGGGTATTTTGCGTCCCTCTCTGATTGTTCCAATCATTAGTTCTGTTGAAACAGGCAGGTTTTTGTATCTGGCGTTTCCAGTAATATCAAACGGACCTTGCAAACTATCCATTGTCACCGAAGCATTAATAGATCGCACCAGTTCCTGTGTTCTATTAGAGAAATCCTGATAACTTAATTGGCCATTTTCAATTTGAAACTGCTCAAAACTAAGATCAGTGTATCCACCTTCACTTTCTGGCGTGTCGCTCTGTGCACCAAACTCCCAATTTCCCTTACCGTCCGCGTCTATTTCTAGCGCAACAACAGGTTCAACCAATATGAATTTTTTAACCTGAACCTCTCCACTCAAAAGTGGAAAAAAAGCCACATTGACATCCACCGACTTTAAGGCGATGAAATTGGTTGCCTGCCCACCTTCTACGTTTGAAACGCTAACATCTTTAGCGGAAAACGAAGGGGACGGCAGTATAGAGAGTGATAAATCACCATTGATCACCACCTTTCGATCACTCAGATTCGAAGCGGTGGTCTCAATTTCAGTTTTATATTCGTTCCAATTGATAAAGCTCGGCACCACCAAAGCACTGCCGATCAATAAAACCAATAATATCCCGGCGACAACGCCAACTTTTTTCATTTTTCTCCGCCTTTTCCCCAAAAAAATGATTTCTTGAAACTTACTGCGTCTCGGTTAATTATACATAACGTTTTAATAGTGGCAATAATAGGTCAATAATTTATGAAAATTACAAAAAATAGACGAATAAGTGAAAAAACAAAAATCCTATGACCTCAAAAAATAAAAAAATTAAAAGAAAGTTTGTCCAAAACCAGATACGTCTGCGCGATTATATTGATAGTCACGATAAAATAATTGGCGTTCTTCTTGCCATTTTTGTTGGCATAATTGTTGCGCTTGCGGCTATTGGATTTCGGTACCTGATCCACTTCACCCAGCTCTTCTCGCTGGGCAACTTTTCCGAAAACATTTATGAATATGTAGAAACCCTTAAATGGTGGCACATTCTGATTTCGACGGTGTCGGGTGGATTTGCTATTAGCTTGATTTATTTCTTCTTTATGGGCGACAAAAAGGCTGGCGCCATAGCCGAAGTCATGGAAGCAAACACATATAATAACACCAAGATGTCAGTGCGTGACGGTATATTCGGCGCCGTCACCGCCGCTATTGCTTTGGGAACCGGTTCCGCTGCTGGCCGCGAAGGTCCAGTTGTTCACTTGGGGGCCACTTTGTCTTCATGGGTGTCAAACCGACTCCACCTTTCACAAAAAATGTGCCGGACACTTTTTGGTTGCGGCATAGCGGCCGCCATATCCGCGTCATTTAATGCGCCCATCGCTGGGGTATTCTTTGCCCTCGAAGTGGTACTCGGTCATTATGCACTGCATGCATTTGCACCCATCGTCATTTCATCGGTAACAGCTGCGATAATCTCACGAATTCATTTTGGCGATTATCCCGCCTTTAATATTCCCGATTATCAGATTGTTAGCTTCCTTGAATTTCCAGCATTCCTGATCCTTGGCGCAGTAAGCGCACTTGTTGCCATTATCCTGATCAAGGCGATCTTCTTCACCGAAGATGTGGCAAATAGACTGCCCGTTCCTGGCTGGGCCCGTCCGCCGCTTGGCGGCCTTGCCGTTGGATTGATAGCCATAATATGTCCCTATATTTTGGGGGCTGGTTACGGAACGACTGATGCCGCTCTCAACAGTATCATATCAATAGATCTTCTTTTAATTCTTATTGTTGCAAAAATGGCTGCCACATCCATCTGCCTTGCATTTCGTTATGGTTCAGGAATATTTAGCCCTTCTATTTTTCTCGGTGCCGTGGTCGGCAGCGCATTTGGGTATGTTGCTACACTCATTTCGCCAGATCTCGCCAGTAATAATGGTCTATATGCAATCGTCGGCATGGGGGCCGTGTCATCTGCGATACTTGGTGCGCCCATTTCAACCATACTCATTATTTTTGAGCTTACCGGTGATTATCAGATCACACTGGCGTTGATGGCAGCGGTTGTCACTGCAAACCTGATAACCAATCATTTTCTTAAAAGCACATCATTTTTTCATCTTCAACTTAGACGAAGTGGTAAAGACATTGAGGGCGGGCGGGCAAAGCACTTAAGCCGTCAAATTAAAGTCAAAGAAATTATGAAACAGGACTTTGCCACCGTTGGCGAAGAAACAGATATCGAACGGATCAAGGAACTGATCATAAACTTAAAATACGATAATCTGTTTGTGCTTGATGATACTTTCCTGATCAAAGGTATTATCACCCTTACGGAACTCCGTGATAGTTACCAACGTGACGTTGATCCCGCAGAATTGAACGCCGGCCACATTTGCAGAAGACAAACATTTCATCTTTCGCCCGCTGATACCCTAGAACAGGCCGTCTATCTGTTTAAGCAAACCGGGGAGGAAAGAATTGCGGTTCTTTCTGATGATGAAAAAGCGGAAATCATCGGTGTTCTTTCGCAGCAAAGTTTACTTCGAGCCTACAATAAAGTGCTGATCAAAGCCGAAGAAGACTGAACAAAAAAATATCTCCATTTTCCTCTGTTTTTTACCTCCAAGTAGGTTATATATGATCCATGCCTGACCCATTTGATCTCGATAATTTACCCGAAAGTTCTGCACCCGCTGAGGTAGCAATCAATAAGGTTCCCCCGTTCTATCTCGAAGGATTAAATCCGCCGCAGCTGGAGGCGATCGAGCATATAAATGGTCCGGTTCTTGTACTTGCGGGGGCTGGCACCGGGAAGACTAGGGTCTTAACCACAAGACTGGCCCATATTCTCGCCGGGGGTCATGCTTTTCCCAATCAAATTCTTGCCGTGACCTTTACCAACAAGGCGGCCATGGAAATGAAAGAACGGGTCGGCGCCATCATCGGTTCCGCCGTTGAAAATATGTTCTGGCTTGGCACATTTCATTCAATATGCGTAAAAATATTAAGACGCCACGCCGATTTGGTCGGGCTGGGAAGTAATTTCACCATTCTTGATCAGGACGACCAACTTCGACTGCTAAAACAACTGGTTCGGGCGGCTGATATAGATGAAAAGCGCTTTCCGCCACGTATGCTTGCTGGGCTCATAGATAGCTGGAAAAACAAAGCTCTACTTCCCGAGCAGGTGCCAAAAAATGAGGCACACAACTACGCAGAAGGTCAGGGAATAAAGCTTTATACGGCTTATCAAGCCCGTCTCAAAGAACTCAACGCCGCTGATTTTGGCGATCTTATTTTGCTTTGCGTAAATTTATTTCAAAATAATCCCGATATACTCAACGAATATCAAAGGCGGTTTCGATATTTACTCATTGATGAATATCAGGATACCAACGTTGCTCAGTATCTATGGCTTAGATTGCTGGCACTAAATCACAAGAATATCTGCTGCGTCGGTGACGATGACCAGTCCATCTATGGCTGGCGCGGTGCAGAAGTTGGCAATATCCTTAAATTTGAAAACGATTTTGAAGGAGCAAAAATTGTTCGCCTCGAACAAAATTACCGCTCAACCACCCACATTCTTGGCGCAGCAAGTGGCTTGATAAACAGCAATATGGACCGGCTTGGAAAAACCCTTTGGACCGCTAAAGAAGGCGGCGAAAAAGTGACTGTCAACGCCGTCTGGGACGGCCGGGCCGAAGCTCGGGCCATCGGCGAGATGGTTGAAGAGCTGCAGCGCAAGCAAGAGCACCTAAGCGAAATGGCCATTTTGGTTCGCGCAGGTTTTCAAACCCGCGAATTTGAAGAAAATTTTCTCACCCTTGGTGTCCCTTACCGGATTGTTGGCGGGGTACGGTTTTATGAGCGGGCCGAAATCCGAGACGCCATGGCCTACCTAAGGGTGATAAATAACCCCGATGATGATCTGGCATTTGAGCGGATCATTAATGTTCCAAAACGCGGTATTGGCGACACCACAGTCGCCAAATTACACCGTATCGCCAGAATGGCGGGAACTTCGTTGATAAAAGCGTCCCGTGACATCGTTCAAACGGAAGAAATTAGCAAAAAGGCTAGAACCTCCCTCGCGCAACTGATCGATAATTTAGATCGCTGGCGCCAAGCATCCAAAGACGGCAGCCATCTTGATTTAACTGACAATGTTCTGGAAGAAAGCGGATATTATGATAAATGGCGCAATGATAAATCACCAGACGCACCCGGGAAACTCGAAAATCTATCCGAACTCATCCGCGGCATGGAAGCTTTCGAGAGCCTGCCAGAATTTCTGGAACATATTTCTCTTGTTATGGAAAATACAGCCGACAGCAAGTATGACAGCGTCAGCATAATGACACTTCACGGATCTAAAGGACTTGAGTTTGATACTGTGTTCTTACCAGGATGGGAGGAAGAATTATTTCCAAGCAAAAGGTCAATAGAAGAACAAGGCGAACGCGGTCTCGAAGAAGAACGACGCCTCGCTTATGTTGGTATTACACGAGCGAAGAAACGCGCGCATATTTTTTACGCTGCCACACGTTATATGTTCGGCAATTACATGAGCCCTATTCCGTCACGTTTCATTGAAGAGCTGCCCAAAGAGCATATCGAAAAACATGGCCAACAGGGCCTAACCAGTCTTGATCAAGCCAGTTATCAGCCATCAGCGCTTGGATTTGATTTCGGCGAAGGGCGGGAAAACTATCAATTGGACCGCAGCAAAGCTAAAAAACGCCCCACAAGCGGGAGTAGCATGCCAAAAAAATCTGACCCACGGAAAATTTGGCTACGGCGAAG
>CAXBLS010000143.1:0-8141 GCA_963976585.1 uncultured Kordiimonadaceae bacterium | reverse complement strand
GCCTGCGTTCCCATGGTTGGCATGGCCATTGGCGCGGGTAACGTCGTCAGGGCTCGACAGGTTGCCTGGACAGGCGGCATCAGTGCAGGGTTGTCTATTGGGCTTATCGGATTTATTGTCGCCCTTTTCCCGAACATCTGGTCCGGAATGTTTACGGATGTGCCAGCTGTATTAGATTCCGCTGGATTGTACTTTGCCTGGGTTGGGCCTTTTTACGGCCTCTTCGGCCTCGGCCTCTGCCTATATTTTTCTTCACAGGGAGCAGGAAAAGTCCTGGGCCCGGTCATTGCGGGCACCGTTCGTCTGGTGATCGTAGCAATCGGCGGGCTCCTTCTTGCGGCAGGCAATGCACCTGACTGGACCATTTTTGCATTGATTGGCATTGCGATGGCAATTTATGGTGCAGCAACGGCATTCGCTGTATATCTTGCCCGCTGGTGACCGGTTAAGACATTCGGTGCCTCAACCGTCCTATCCGGCCAGACTGACCAAGCGGAACGTATGTATGATTACATTTGCCTTTGCCATCCTGTTTCTGATCATTACGCCCGGACCTGGTGTTTTATCAACGGCCGGAGTCGGTTCAGCGTTCGGACGGCCAGCCGGCATTCGCTATGTAACCGGGCTTTGTATCGGCAATAATCTTGTTGCCCTTGCTGTCGTTTCCGGGCTGGCCGCAATAGTTTTGGCCGTTCCTATGGTCCGCAACATCCTGTTTGCGCTATCGGCCCTATATCTATTGTATCTTGCCTTCAGGATTGCGACAGCAGGCGCAAAGATTGCCTTTATTGAGTCAAGCCGTGAACCAGGCATCTGGGCCGGCATTACTCTCCAGCTGATTAATCCGAAAGCCTACGCCGTCAATACAGCAATCTTCAGCGGTTTCCCCTTCATGCAGGACACCCTTGTTATTGAAACAGTTTTGAAGTTTGCAATCTTGAATGCAATCTGGATCCCGATACACCTGCTTTGGCTGGCAGCGGGAATCCTGATCAAGCGTCTCGAGCTTGCACCGCATATCCAGTTTCGCATCAATCTCCTGATGGCAGGGGCGATGCTGTTGGTGGTCGCCCTCGCGGTCTATGCTCAGTTTTGATCATAATGCTAAGCTGAGCAATTTCAGCTATTCCTCTTTCTCGATTGCATCCTGAAAATTAATCGTCCCGTCCTCATTTTTCGTAAACGCTTTTTCAAATGCATTCGAAAAAATACTGATAAATGCTGGCCATAAATCGCCTTCCGGGTTATCGAGATTACCCTCGATCGGAACACGGAGGGCAAACTGATCTTTGGGCTGGTTCTCGAAAAGTTCGACAAAACCCGATACCAGCGTTTCCCATAACGCATTAAGCGGGTTTTCCTCCTGTTCCGTGCTCACCATTGTCACGTCGGTCGCGACCAGTTTTATATATCCCGTCACGTCGCCGTCCGCTGCAGCCAACTCACTGAAAATACCGATTTTCCCGCCCTCAAAATCAATTGCAGCATAGGCGCGTCCATAATCGTTAAAGGCCTCGAGATTGGCCTCTTTGAGCTGCGATGTCGTATCGAAATCCGGTATTTCCCTGAGAATATTCAGACGTCCATCAAAGCTCAGTACTCCGTCGCCGATGGACGTTCCTGAAATTGTGATGTGAGAAGGCAAGGGGTTTTCCTTGTCGGTAACATTCCGAAGGTTCGTTACCGTCGCATCTATATCTTTAACGAAGAGATTAATATTGGGCTCGGCGGTATAGTCGATATAGGCAACCCTACCTCCGTGAACGGCAAGGCGGTTTATATTAAAGGGAGACAAGGCATCGACAAGCTCGAGCCAACCGCCTCCCTCACCTGTCTGCGTCTTGGAGAAGTTCAGATCGGCACCATAAATATCGATTTCCGCGACCACTGCGCCCTCGAGAAGCGCTTTCCACTCAACAGATAAGTCAACTGTTCGTGCCGCAGCGAAAGGTACGTCAAGCCCATTCTCCTGTTTCCGAATTTCAAGCGTATGAATTTTATAAGCCCCGCGCCAGAGATTAAGGTCAATGTCCTGTATGCCACCGCGATACCCATCGAGAAGTGCTATCTGTGTATTCACATAGTCCTTAACCCAGAAAGGCAGATACAAACGCCCCGCGACCAACACTGCCGCAATAACAATTACGACAATGACAGCTATCTTTCGCTTAGGGTGAGTTTTGAACATGCCTCAACCTTTCACCGGCGATTATCTATAATGCCGCTCGGCCTAACCTGACGTGCTTTGTCTTCTTCCGTATAGGTCCTGGAAAATTCCGCCCCGATCAGCAGAATCAGACAGGAATAGGAAACCCAAAGCATCACCAGGATCACCGAACCGGCAGCACCGAAGCTGGATGCTGGCTCCGCTAGCTTGAAGTAGAAGTTCAAGGCGTACTCACCGATAGAGAATAGTATGGCAGATATCGCTCCGCCATAAAATGCAACATCCCAATCCACATGCGCATCCGGCAGTATTTTAAAAATAAGGGCAAATAGAGTAACAATTATACAGAACGAGAAAGCGCTGTTTAAAATCATCAACCCCCGCGCCCATTCCGGCGAAAACTGCGCGGCAAACCAGTCACTAAAAATAGTAAAGAAGGCTGTAAAGGTCAGGGAAACGAGCAGCAAGAATCCAACTATCAGAATAAGTCCGAAGGATATCAGACGACTTTTCAAGAAAACCCACAATCCCGCTTTTTGGCTTAATTCCACATCCCAAATGAAATTCAAGGATCGTTGCAGTTGTGCAAACAATCCAGTGGCGCCGAATATCAGTGTCGCTACACCGGCAATCATGGCCCAGAGATCGCGATCTCTTTGCTGAGTTTCTTCAACAATTTTCTTGATACTTAAGGAAACATCCCGGCCCAGTATATTGCCAATGTACCCCAGTATTTCCGTTTCCACCCTTTGCTGGTCGAAGAAAACTGCGGCCACGGCCATTACAATGATCAGAAGACCGGGCAGCGAGAAAATCGCGTAATATGCGGCAGCGGCACTTTGTGTGAACGGATCATCGCTCAACCAATTCCGAAAAGTTTTATAAAGGGTCGTGATAAAGAACAATATTCTGCTCCAATATCATTGCTAAGTCTCATTTCTGGCCCCAACCGATCAATTTTAAAACTCCACCCGCAGTGTCGAATTTCTGTGCGGATGGAGTTTCAGGTTTTTCACCCGCGCACAACACTACCTGGTTGCAATGATATACACGGCGTGGATTATGCCAGGTATGTAGCCAAAAATTGTCAGCAGCACATTTATCCAAAAGTGCTTGCCCAAACCAACTTCAAAAAAAACGCCGAGCGGCGGCAAGATCACTGCAAGTATGATCTTGAGAATGTCGCCCAGCATGCTGTCGCTTGTTCTAGCTAGAGGCATTTGTATTTATCCCAGAATGAGAGCTATCAATCAGGTGGCGTCATCGATTTCGTCTGTTACTTCCTCAACCGCTTCACCAACAGGGCTTTCCTGTTCACAGGCGCTAAGCGCCAAAGGGGCGGCCACCAGAACAAACCCCATCAACATCATTTTCAAGACTTTCATAACTTTTCTCCTCTCATCATAAGTTCCGATCAACAAACGTTGGCACTCATATTTGGTTCCCAGAATTATTAATTCATGGCGATACGGTAAAAATTGAAGGGTGCATAGACAGGCTTCGGGGAACCATCGGCAGGCTCAAATGTTGGTTTAGCCATTCACTTAATAAAAGGAAAACATCATGAGCGAAGTACGCCCGTCACTGGAGGAAATCTTGAAAGATCCTTCAGCTGTTTTTGATTCACCCCACGATGTAGTTGATGATACGCATCTCAGTGATGAAGATAAGAGCGAAATCCTGAAAACCTGGAAGGAAGACGCGAAAGCCCTTATTCGCGCCGAGTCCGAGAATATGGAAAGTGCAAAACGCACTTCCCCCGCTCCCGAACTACTCACTGAGATTTCGAACATTCAAATCGAATTCGAAGAAGCGCGAGAGAACAATAATGATAGCTGATCTGACGGGTGAACTTGCATATTTATCATGGCAAGAGCTTTTGCTGCGTGTCGGAATGGCAATGGTGTTCGGGTTGATATTGGGCCTTGAACGGGATACGAAAAACAAGCCGATAGATTTCAGGGCGTATATGATTGTTTCTGTTACAACCTGTGTTCTTGCCATTCTGGGACAGGAAATTTATTCCGACTTTTCCGATGCCAGCAAAATCATGAGGGTCGACATCGCCAATATAATCGCCGGTGTTATGACCGGTATCGGTTTTCTGGGCGCAGGCGCGATCATACGTCGTGATAACAGTCGGGTCATCGGCACCGCAACCGGAGCCAGCATCTGGGCGGCAGGCGGAATTGGCCTCACTATCGGTTTCGGGTTTTATAGTCTGGGGATTGTCTCATTTATAGCGATTGGAATTATCCTTCTAGCGGGCGGCATCGTAAGGGCCAAATTTTCCGGCATAAATGACAAGGAGATAAAAGACGAAGAACTGAGGGAAGAATAACAAATGGGGTAAGTGATATAAGTATCTACATGAACAAAAAAAGCGCCGCAATCAACTGCGGCGCTTTCTTTTCGGGCACCTTTTAGGAGGCAACGTCCCGTTCAAATTTATTCAGCATGTCTTCCGCTTCTTCACGTGCCACGCCATACTTTTCCTGTATTCGACCGAGAAAAACTTCTCGGTCACCATCTATTTGATCCAGATCATCGTCAGTCAGCTTACCCCATTTTTTCTGGGCTTCACCTTTGATCTGCTTCCATTTTCCTTTTAGGATATCTTCATTTACCATGATTCATACTCTCTGTTTAATTGTGCGAGATCTAGTTAGTAGGAGAAGACTTATAGTTCGAAATCAGTGACGCCTTCTTTTCAGTCAGCTGATACTCATACTCGTCTTCAACCTGGACAATTTTCGCGGTGTCATAGGGAAGGCTCAATTCTTCACCACCAAGCCCGAGGATTTTATCCACACCGACAACAAGCTGGCTTGCCTTGCCGTCCTTGAAGGTAATGTCTTCGACATCGCCCATGGATTCACCCTTCACATTGACAAGCTTGGCATCAAGAAGTTTCTCGACGCTATACCCGGAATTGGGAATCATGCGCACCTTATCATTCGTGCTGTCCTTGTCGTATGTAAACTCGGTTGCACGCTCGATCGCACCCTCAGTGATAGGCATGATAACATCACCATCTGCATTCATGCGGACCATGCTGTCGTAATCAAATGCAGCCAGTTTACCAAGGCCGAAGAAGTCGCCATCGCCCACTACTACTAAGACGGCTTTGCCATCTTGATCCAGGATCACATCCTGGATGACGCCAACTCGTTCCTCTTCGGAATTATATGCAGGTTCGCCAATGATGCCTGTTGCCATCGTACGGGGGTTAATCTGCACGTCTTTAATATCGAGCATGTCATCATTTTCATTGAAGACAAATTCCTTAAGGTCCCTGTAAGCCTCTTTCGTGGCTTCCGCTGTTTCTTCGGCTGCTTCTTTAGTTGCTTCCTTGGTTTTGTCCCAGCCCTCCTTGACTTCCTGTGTCATTTCTTTGGAAGTATTGTCTTCTGTTTTCGCCGTCTCACTATAAGCGGGTGCTGCGCTCATAAGGGCGACTATAGAAGCTGTTGCAAGAATTTTCGTTTTCATAATTTGCTCCTTCATGATGTCGTAATTTGTCGTACACAGGACGAACGAGCGGTCGGGAAAAAGGTTCCTCATATTTCGGAACCTTTTATTTCTCTTTGTGTTGGTAATTATGCAGTTGTCTACGAAATTCGTGAAAGGAGGTAGGTGACCATGCAAAAACATACGATCAAGATGCTCAACGATCTCGTCAACCGTTGTGAAGACGCTAAGGAGTTCTATACCAGCGCTGCACGCCAAACAAAAAATGAAGAATTGAAAAACACCTTCATGAAAATGGCATCAACGCGAGAGAGCATTATTATAAATTTAAAATCACATGCGAATTCCCTCGCCAGCGAACTTGACGACGGCGGTACCTTTTCGGGCCAAGCGTCAAATATATTCAAGCTCCTGAAAGCCAGATTAGGTGACACAGATGTTTCATTGGTAAAGGAACTGGAAGCTGCGGAAAACAAAACCCTAGATGATTTTCGTCAAGCGCTGGAAAGCGATCCACCGGAAGCAACTCGGCAGCTGATCGAACGACAGTTGCGCATTCTCACCCAAACACACAATCACATGAAAAACATGAAAGAAAAGCTGAAGAAGGTTGCGTGAGTTTTGAAAATAAATTTGTTTGATTATAGATGTATAAAATGATCACTAACTAAACGTTTGATATTATTGAACTCTAGCCAAATTAGCAAAATTGCCTTAAAGAACGACATTGGCGTATATTGAGGTTTAAAATAGGCTCAAATAAGCTGCCCGCCTATCTCATACAAACCGGCCTATTTTTAAAGGGTTTTCCTCATGACGTACTTTTTATTGGGTATCCCCGCCGCGTTTTGTCTTGCGGCCAGCCTAATGCCCTTTATCCCCATAGCACATGGCATATTTCGTATGTTTGATTTCTGCCGACTGCAAATTGCCGCAATCGCGACATTCCTCTTAATCCTGACGGCAGTGCTTCTACCTTCGAATTTATATTCTCTAACCTTCATTGGGATGTCACTGGGTACAATAGCGATCCAGCTTTATTATATCATACGGTTCACGCCGTTGTGGCCTAAGCAATCTGTTAACCATGACTCGGACCAGCAAAATGCGGCAACCTTCAGCTTGCTTGTTTGCAACGTTAAGCAAGGTAATGAGGATCATTCACGGCTGGCCAGACTGATAGAGAGGCGTGACCCCGATATAATAATTCTCATGGAAACCGACCAAACCTGGCTCAACTCTCTTGCTACCGTTCTCGATCCGTATGAACATAAAGTAAGTTGCCCGCAGGATAACAGCTACGGGATGCATCTGGTATCACGGCTGAAAATGTTAAGCGGCGATATTAAGTTCCTCCTGAACGAAGAAATTCCGAGTTTTCATTGCCGCTTTGAGATAGGGGACGGTCATAATTTTGATATGATCTCCATACATCCCGAACCGCCAATTCCACATCATGATACAATTGGTCGAGATGCAGAGATTTTGCTCGCTGGCGAATTGGCGACGAAACGGGAACGCCCAATGATTGTTACCGGTGACCTGAATGATGTCGCCTGGTCAGAAACCACACGGCGTTTTCTGAGAATTTCCCGGTTGCTGGATCCACGTCAGGGTCGCGGTATGTATAATACCTTCGATGCACGCATCCCATTTTTTAAGATGGCCACTGGATCATATTTTTCACTCTCAAGAGTTCGAGCTCGTGTCGATTAGCCGCGAACCATCCGTCGGATCGGATCACTTTCCAATGTTTTATGAATTTTCTCTGGTTTATGAAAATGGCAACTCGCTTCCTGACAAGCCCACCGAAGACGATTTAGAGGACGCAAAATCATTAATTGGCACTGAAAAAGGCCGGTCTCGAAAACCTGTTGGCGAAAATTGGGAAGACTGAGAAACCTATTTCCCTTCCGGAACGCTCGCTTCGGCGACACGCTTTGCAACTTCTATGTCATTGGATACGCCGCTCGCCACAATTGTTCCGTGATAAACAACAGCCCATTTCCATGAATCTACCGGCTGATCGCATTCCCAATCCCGTTTCTGCTTTTCCACCATTAGCTCATAGTCGCCAGCATCCGCGCATATCTTTTGAGCTTCCCATTGCATTATTCTGTTACCTCAACATATTTCATTCGCCACCAGTAATAGCGAGTGCAGAAAATAAATTTGGCGGAATCGTTATTCGAACAGTAATTCGCCAAATTGCATCGATGGAATGAAGCTAATATGTAACTTCAAAGTAAGGCAGCGTATATCTAATTGTTAATTATCAGCTCAGGCAAGATAAAACCGCCCTGAAAGGCGGTTTTATCTTTCGAAGTGCAGATCATTCGAGGAAGCACGGCCTCCCGGCTATCCTTTTCAGATGCGCTGATTAGTCATCAGCTTCTTTTTGTATGGCCTTGCCGGCCTTTTCAATATCCTCGCCAGCTCCTTCCATGGTTTCACAGGCGGTCAGTGAAAGCGCGGACACTGCAAAGAGTGCCAACACAAGATA
>CAXBLS010000142.1:0-8171 GCA_963976585.1 uncultured Kordiimonadaceae bacterium | reverse complement strand
TCCCCGGCGCCTTTTTTATGGGACAAGTTTCCATTCCTCAACGTCTGCTTTCGACCCAAAGCAGACGTTCGCGAGCAGGAAATATAATTCGCACCACGGTATAACTCATCTAATCCATTTTGATTATTTGTTCTATAACGGTTTTAAGAGTTTCGACGTTCTCGGTATTGCCCTCTTCTAATTGCTTAAAGTATTTGCTTCTAAGATATTCTAACAGATCATACTTATCATTATATCGCTTTTCGAACATGGCGTTAGCTTCTTGTGTCATACCCTTTTTCAAAAGATATACACCATAGGCGGCATATGGATGTTGTAGACTGGGATTTTTTATTACTATGTCCAGCAACTTCTTCTCTATACCCGAAACTTTTTTGTTTAGAATTAGCGCGTCCACTACGCTGTATTCGGTAAGTTCGTAGTAGTTCTCCTGCTCATCTGCAGTAGTCTCCCATGTTATAAGATGATCCAAGAACGCCTCCAACATATTATCCCAATCCTCAAATCGAATTAAGTGGGTAGCATAGATACCCATATTATGAGCTTGCTCACCCGGAATTTCCTGTTCGATCAAAGATAACAATCTAAATTGTTCGATCGCATCCACGGTTTCCCCCTTTTCCAATAGGTGATAGGCCAAATTCTCTCTCATAATTGGGTCACGAGGGTTTTCATTCATTTGGTTTCGTAAAATTCGTTCAGCATTTTCAAGTACTATGCGAGCCTCTTCTTCCCGACCATGTTCCTTTAGGAAATGCTTTCCATAATAATAGTTAGCGTAATAATTATTTTGATGAAGTGATATACGTTCTCTGTGTAACGCATCCATTTGTTCGTCAGTGTAATTATTACGTGTTTCAAAAAGAACATTATCGTATTTAGTTGGAAAATTCAAAAAGCGGTGTTTTTGTAATTCTTCGTATTCAAGTTTAAGTTCATTTTGCTGAGACAATGTTAAATTTGAAGGTAAATTTCCATAAACACCGCTGAGAATATTTGCATAAACTCCATATAGCCAGTCGTCATTTGGAAAAACTCTCATTCCTTCTTTATAAATTTCAATAGCTCTCTTGAAATTGCTCTTTAAGTAATATTGCCCGAATACGAAAAACAACACAGGTTTTACATCTGGTTTATTTTTCTCTATTCCATATAAAGTTGTGATTTGAGAAGGTGAGAGGCTCTTAACATACTCATCTAGTTGAATTATATTAAATTGATTATATATTATTGAACCCAGCATTTCATGGATATACTGATCAACAACTTTTCTACTTTTGCCAACATAAATATCTCTTAATTCGGCAGTGATATTAATACCTTTTGAAAACTTAGAGTTATCTAAGAAATCAGCAGTTAAATCAAAGTAGGCCTCCATTAATGGTATTGACTTTTTATAATAGAAATCAGCTTTTTCTAATTGCCCTTTATATTCAAGATAAATGCCATATGCCATTTGAACATAAGGGTTAGTTGGGAAAGTTTCTGTAAGCTTTATTAACAAAGCCTCTGTATTTTCAGTCTCTTTTGAAAATAAAACAAAGTTTGTTAGTGGAGCACCATTATATCTATGAAGAAGGCCTGTCTTTACCTCTAAAATCCTCGGAAGTTCAGCAAACAATCTCTCAGTTTCTCCCTGCTCATATAGATAGCTGAGATAAAGATATTGTCCGTAATATATCTTAGGGGAGTTTTTAGAAACGTTTGCTGCATATTTTAACGCCTCTTGGTGCTTGCCTCTTTCATTATATAAAAATTCTGCAAATTCATATTGCAATACCATTGAATTTGGAAACAGTTCTATGTTTTGCCTTAAGAAAACTTCAACCTCATCTGCGCTTTTAGTCACCATACGGAAACGTTCCGAATACTGACCATAGTTTCTATCAATGCATGAATAACTGAGTTGATATGGCTCAGGCACACAATCGACTGGCTTCATTCCTTTTTCAATTGCTTTGTAAAAAAGACGTTTACTTTCTTCTTTATCCAATTCAACTAGAGTGATCGCGTATTGAACTATAACCCTCCAATCATCGGGGCTTTTTTCATAAGCAATTTTGTTAACGTTTCTGTCTGGCCATTTGTTTAGATAAGATAATAATCCAAGATAGGATCGACCTTCATTTATATAAGGAGGTCCATTTTCCTGAAATAAATCATGCGCCTTCTCGATTTCCCCAGAAGCTAGCTTCGAAGAAATGGAATTTCTATCCGATTTCGCTGATACAACCAGTGTCCAAGACATAGCAAACAGAATTGTAAGAAAAATATAGCGCATGATCACCCCAAAAATTAATCAACTCGTATTACTAATGTAATCACTATTGTGCAACTTTTCAATATTCTAACGCGAATGTCCGCTTTGGGTCGAAAGCGGTCATTGATTTCTACTTTTAACTTCAGACTTTTTGAGGCCCTCTAAACTTATACTTTCGGTGTAAAACAGCCGCCAGTATTCTGTTATATTTGCAAAATATTTCTTTTCAGGTACTCTATTTTTAGGTCGAGTAATAAATGGTCGTTGATCCATTTGCGGGGATGCAGAAAATGGGATTGAGCAGCGGTCACCGTGGGGATAAAAATTTTATGAAATTTGGCACACAAAACGAAAGGGTAGACTATGAACATTGAAACAAAAATAGAAATTCCAGAAGAGGCCTTTGATTGGTATGACGCTTATGCCCACGGCATGATGGGGCGCCGTGAATTTATGAACCGATTGGGATCCATAGCGGTTGGTGGCCTGACCATGGCGATGCTTACTTCCGCCTTGATACCGAATTATGCGCTGGCCGAACAGGTTTCCTTTAACGACGAAGATATCAAAGCAATATATGCCACCTTCCCGTCCCCTGATGGGCACGGCGAAGGACGCGGTTACCTAGTGACCCCGAGCGCTATCGCAGAGGGCGGCACAGCACCAGCGGTTCTCGTGGTCCATGAAAATAGAGGACTTAATCCATATGTGAAGGATGTCGCGCGGCGCCTGGCCAAAGCTGGCTATGTGGCATTTGCACCCGATGCATTGCATCCACTTGGTGGCTATCCTGGAAATGATGATGAAGGACGGTCTATGCAAAGCAGCATGGACCGATCCAAGATTGAGGCTGACTTTATAGCCGCAGCACGTTTTTTGAAAACGCATGCAAGCTCAAGCGGTAAGCTCGGCGTTGTCGGATTTTGCTTTGGTGGTTATATCAGCAATTTCCTTGCGGCTAGTTTGCCTGATGTTATTGATGCGGCTGTGCCATACTACGGCACACCGGCGCGTACCGATATTGTCGGCAATGTCAAAGGGCCGGTTATGGTTCAACTTGCGGAGCTCGATGAGCGTGTAAACGCCAGCTGGCCTGCTTATGAAGCAGTGCTAAAAGCAAATGGAGCGCCTTACAAGATGCATATGTATGAAGGCACACGTCACGGCTTTCACAATGACAGCACCGGACGATTTAATGAAGAGATGGCGGAACTTTCTTGGGGGCGAACCCTAGAGTTTTTCGCCGAAAATTTAGGCGCAGAGTAACTAGCACTTTTTTTAAAAACGATCTTTAATGCCCGCTTTTAATTGAGAGCGGGCATTTTTTTGACCCTCACCCTAATCTGTGCGGCAAACCACTTGTGCGACGCTTAAATCTTGGCGTAGGGTTTCACCAACGCTTGCAAATTCGTTTGAATTAAGTGCACTCATTTCCACTAGCTTAAGCGCAGGGTTAAGCTCTACGTTATGTTCCGTGAGTAGTTCATCTATATGAGACGGCAACGATGAAAAGGAGCGACCCCGGCGCAGTGACCCTGCCACATGGATTCCAACCACACTGCCCTGCTGATTTAAAATCGGGCCGCCGCTGATACCGCCTAGACTTTCATCACTGTTGGGGATGCGAATTTTTTCGGCCCAAACATGAACCGTTTCCTTGTAACTGTTTGCACCTGTGGTTTTCATCGTCCGTCTGCCAATAAGCCGCGAATAAACAGCACCGGGTTCCCCGCGCGGAAAACCGAAATGAAAACCTTCCTGATTATATACGGGTGCACTATAATCGATGGGCAGCGCTGCGTAGCCGCGACTTGTCTGAATGATACTTACGTCGGCATTTGCGTGCTGTGCAACCGCATCAATACGCAGTGGCCGCTGAAAAGGTCGCGCCAGCAGGAGTTGATCGCAATCATTAGTCACGTGGCGCGCCGTGACCCAAAGACCGTCACCATCAATAGAAAAGGCCGTGCCTGTATATTGCGCTCTGCCCTGTCTTTCTTCTTCCTCAATGACGATAACATCATCGCTTGCCCGACCCGGTCCGATCGCACCGTTGCCTTCTGGTCCTTTTTCAGGAAGCGGTGGAAGACCGCGTTCTTTTGGGACTTCCCTAGGTTCTTTATCTTCGCTCGTCGGATCCTTGGACATTTCACCAATGAAAACAACAACGGCGAGCAGGATAAATGCATATTTTGCCGATATTTTCATGATGCCTACTTAAAATTTATAACCATCGGGAAAATGTTCCATCATCGCACCGTAAGATGGGCGCGCTTTCATTTGATCATACCAACGACAGATGTTTGCATAATTTTCAATAGAAAAACTAGTATATTCCTGAGCCATAATCATCGGAAATGCTACGCAATCAGCGATGGTTACATGATCACCACATAAAAAATCACTCTCTGCTAATAAGCCATCAAGATAAGGCAATTGCTTCTCCAGAAAGCCTGCAGCTTCAGCGATTTCCTCTGGGTCGGGATCAGCATCCTGAAATGCTTTTTTAATAATTTCCTGAAAGAAGTAAGTTGTGATCCAGCGCCCCGCATGATAGCCGATAAAATCAACCATCTGATCGATATTTGCTGCTTCAAGAGCGTCTTTTGAATAAAGCTTGCTATCGGAAATATTGGCGATATAGCGGCACATATTATTACTTTCGAATATGGGCTGACCGTTATGTTCCATGGCTGGAATTTTACCAAGCGGATGAATTTTCATATATTCCGGGGATTTATGTTCCCCACTGGAAAAATCCATAGCTACATATTCATAATCGACACCAGCTTCCTCTGCGGTCAGAACTGCCTTAACTGCGTTGAATGTTTTTGCCCCGTATATTTTGAGCATAGTTCTCTCTCCTAAAATTTATCTGAAATTGCGGCGGCGTTAATCAGCGCGATTGAAATTTTGCCTGCAAAAAGCAATATGGCCGGTCCAATTTCGTCTTTTTGTATCCGTTCCTTTAAATTATCGATCACCAGACTAGCTAAGAAAAACGCCAGTATCTGAATAATTAAAATCACCCATCCCCAAATAAAGATATCCCAAAGGCTGACGCTACCCTCAAGACAGGCGGCAAGCGGTATAGCAAGACCTAAAATTGCCGCAGCAAGCGAAATGCTGGCGGCCACATTACCCTCGCGCACCAGTTCAAGTTCACGGTACGGGGTGATTTTTTCATAAATATAAACCCCCGCACCAAGCATGATCAGCGTCAAGCCGAAATGAGAAATGAAATAGGGAAAGCCACTGACAAGAGTGTCAAAAACGAGTTCCATAATACCTCCTGAGAATTTTGGATTTTATCTTACCAAGATATTTGGGACACGCAATCAAATACAATCACCAATTAATTATAATTTAAGTAAACTAGCTTAAATTATTCATTCGAGTTGAATTACAATTTTTAAACCCCGAAAGCTTGTCATAGAGGCGACCGGATAATAAAGGCTTGAATAAAGTGGAAAACGTTACTGAAAACGTAATTTATCTATTTGTTTCAACGATGAAACAATCGTTGGGTCTATTTTTGGATCCCGGGCATTTTTTCAGCATCTTTCCATTATTTGTTGCTTTTCTTATTGCTTATTTTGTTGTCAAATATCGTCTCAAAAAAAACAACAGGCCACAAACATCCATTGGCCTTTTAAAAATACTGTTTCCGGCAAAAATATTTCTTCATAAATCAGCACTGAATGACTATGCGATATTGATGATCAACGGCGCCGTCCTAACCTTGCTCACACTGGGCGGTTGGTGGTCCATTGATCTCATAAACAATTTCATGGGTCAGGCAATGGCAAACATAAGTGCCACTGATATAGGGCTCGAAAATAATATATTTTCTACAGTAATTTACACGCTTTATTTAGTTCTAATTTGGGATTTTTCAGCAACTTTCGCCCACTATTTAAAACATAAGGTGCCGTTCATCTGGGAATTTCACAAACTGCACCATAGTGCAGAAGTTATGACCCCTATTACGGCACTCAGGCGCCACCCCGTTGATGCATTATTCGGAGATTTCATAACCATTTTATTCCTCGGAATCGGATTTGGCATTTGGAATAAGTTTGTCGATCCGAACGGCTCGTTTATAGTGTTTTTTGGTGGATTGTCAGGGATCTACTTGTGGCGCCTTCTCGGATATAACCTGCGTCACACCCATATATGGATATCTTACGGTCCCTTTTGGGAAAGAATTTTCATTTCACCCGCGCAGCATCAGGTACATCACAGTAAGGATGTCAAACATTATGACAAGAATTTCGGTCATATATTCTCATTCTGGGACTACCTCTTTGGCACCCTGCATTTTGCTTATAATGAAAAAAGGGTGACTTACGGTATTGAAGATGAAAAAATGGAAGACTTTAAGACATTGCCGGACCTATATTTAAAACCATTTGCAAAAATTTGGCAAAAAAGCGCAAACCTGGTCAAATCTAATCCTCAGCGAAAATTATAATCTTAAATGCTATTTAGCTCGCTCACATTCCTGATATTTTTTCTCCCTTTTGTCCTTTTTGCAAGCTTCATTATCATGAAGTTCGCCGGGCTTAAAAGCGTTAAAATATTTCTATTACTTGCTTCCCTATTTTTTTACGGCTGGACGTTTCCCGGCTATATCCTACTGATCTTATATTCGATCTGTATGAATTTCCTGCTCGGACGTATACTCGCAACAAATCAAAACTACATTATTTTAACCGTTGGCGTGATATTCAATTTGTCGCTGCTTGGTTGGTATAAATATGGTGCTTTTTTTGCTCAAAACGTCTCCCAACTCCTGAATACTGACATTCATTTCGCCGCAGTTATCCTTCCTTTGGCGATTTCATTTTTCACGTTTCAACAAATTGCTTATCTTGTTGATGTCTCTAGAGGGCAGGTTAAATCACAAAACTTTCTTGATTACGCCTTTTTCGTATCCTTTTTCCCACAGCTGATTGCCGGGCCAATTGTACATCACAGCCAAATGATGCCACAACTGAACAAAGAAAGGTTTGCGGCCTTTTTATCCAGCGATCTCGTTTCAGGACTAATATTATTTTCTATAGGACTCGCTAAGAAAGTACTCATCGCTGATCAAGTTCGGATTTTTTCTGATCGGATATTTAACGCATCAGCCATGGGGGTGGAAGTTGGACTGATGGAAGCCTGGCTCGGCGTATTTTGCTACAGCTTTCAAATCTATTTTGATTTTTCCGGCTATTCTGACATGGCGTTAGGCCTTGGAAAAATGTTTGGTCTCAAGCTACCGAAAAATTTCAATTCGCCTTATAAATCGAAAAGCATTATCGAATTCTGGCGAAATTGGAACATTACCTTGTCCCATTTTTTAAGGGATTATCTGTACTTCCCATTAGGTGGCAACCGAAAAGGGAAAATCAGACGCTACGGCAATCTTTGGATCGTTATGTTACTGGGTGGAATGTGGCACGGGGCGAACTGGACATTTATAATGTGGGGTGGACTTCACGGCCTTTATCTCGTCATTAATCACCTGTGGCGTAATTTCGGGCTTCGTGATTTGCCAAGTTTTATCAGTATTGGTTTAACCTTTGTGGCGGTTTCGCTTTCCTGGGTATTTTTCAGGGCAAATGATTTCGACCATGCTGTCAATATATTAAATGCTATGGCGGGACTTCAATCAGCGGGCACCTTTAGCCTTCAACTGATGTCTGACATGATTGGCACACCGTTGTTGCTAATATTCGCATCATATGTCGTTTGGAAAATGCCAAATGGAAACGAAATAATTGCCAACTTTGAGCAGGGTCAGTTATCCAATAAAAAGGCTATGGCTCTGACTCTGGGGGCAAGCGTTATGGCCGCCTTATCCATCTATTTCATCTATGTGGAGGGATCTTATGAATTCTTATATTTCCAATTCTAAGCCCCT
>CAXBLS010000141.1:0-8336 GCA_963976585.1 uncultured Kordiimonadaceae bacterium | reverse complement strand
ATAGAAGCGTGATCATGGCCAGCGAGACGGAATGCTGAACTCCGAGTGCACCACGGGCAATCAATAGCTCGTCCGGATCATTGGGACGCGCATCATGAACTGGATATTCATCCGCACGCCAACCGGGATGTATAAAGAAATGCAGTTTTTTCTGATTTGCATACTCAAATAAGGGTTTTAACGCGTTCGCATGATCCAGCGACAGAAATGAGTTGTTGGGCAGAATAGCGCCAAGAAAACCAAACTCTTCAACACAACGTTTAAGCTCATCCACCATGGCAGAGACATCAGCAAGCGGCAGTGCGGCAAGGGCAACAATTCTGCCTTTATATTTTTCCGTGTGCACCGCCAGATCATCATTGCTAACCTTGATCATTGGTAGTGACTGATCAATCGGTAGATAATCAATTCCTAAAAGTCCGGGTAGCGATAACACCTGTGTTTCCATGCCAATATGATCCAGATACGCGATGCGCTCCTCCATATCATAATACGCACTGGAATATGGAAGGGTACTCACTGGCATATGGTAAAGAGATCCGCCTTCACCGTGGGTGATGCGCGGATCGTGTTCGCGCGCCACAAGCATTTCCATTAGCTTGGGGGCGATAAAATGTGCGTGAAAATCAATGGCCATCATTTAAGTCTTCTGTGCTTTTAAGCGTTTATTTTTCTTATTGGATGCACGTTTAAAATAAGGATAGATGAACATATAAAGTCCGGTTAGCCACAGAAAAAACAGGCAAACAGCCGTTGGCAGAACCACATAATATTTGACGGTGTCACCAAAATATGAGCCATCATGAAGTTTTTCAAAAAAGTCTGACCGGCGCTCAGCAACCGATAAAATGGATCCATTGGTGGTATCCACCTGCACTTCCCAGCCTTCCAGTGTCATGAACTTCACCATACCGCGGTCTACCTTATAATCAATGCGGTCAAATTCTGACCATTTTAGTCCCGCCGTTTGCGGAATACTTGTTGCAGCGGCCAGAAGGACTTCATGCGAAACCACAGGTGTCGCATCACTTTCGCCACGAACACTTGGCGGCTGTATCCAGTTAAAATCCTTCTTTAACTGGAGAAACAACCCGGACACAATTATGAGTAATAGCGGCAAAGCGATAAAAATAGAAACCCAATTATGGATCGTTCGGTTTAGCTTGGTAAACTTCATTGGATACTCGTCAGATAATTATATTTTGTGTATTTATAAGCAATTTTGCCCGTAATGTACCAATTGCCGCCAAAAATTCAATGGTGAAGTATGAACGCGGCGCTATTTTACTTCACTAATCTCGAATAGTCCAATCTGGATTCATCAACGAGAGCCCTTGGATATTATTAAATCAAAAAAAAGCGCCCCGTTTCGGGGGCGCCAATTAAGACAATTGGAAAGTTTATGATTAATCATTTTATTGAATAATTTTTTCGCAAATAGAGCGAACGTGCGATATATCTGTGCCGCAACAGCCGCCGTAAATCATCAGATTTGGTAAGTGCTTCTTGAGAGTCAAATGCCATGCTGCCAGATCTTCCTTATCGCCAGGATCAAGTTCCGTTGCGTTATCAAGCTCTTCATGGCTTTTGCACGATGCATTGGCCTGGACACCTTTGACGCGTAATTTCCAACTTCCATCCTCGGCCAGACGGCCGGCAAAATGAGATGGGTGCGCACAATTGATCATATAGTATATGGGATATCCATCTGTTATCTCATCAATCCGGTTTATAGCATCCTCAAGGCGTTCACCGCTAGGCAGGTTTCCGTCGAGTTCCACTGTAAATGACACGACGACATCGATTTCATGTTCCTGTGCAGCAAGTGCAACCCCTAACGCTTCGTCGATATTTGTCATGGTCAGCACCGAAACAAAATCGGCACACGCTTCCTTTAAGACCTTAATCTGAAGACTGTTAAATTCTTTCGATTGTTCCGCTGTCATTGCTTTTTCAAAAACATATCCATCAAAACGCGGACCGATACAGCCACTGATCAGGATTTGCTCATTGGTATCTTCGTACTCCGCTCTGATCTCTTTAAGCATCTCGATTGCCTGCTTATTAAGTCTGCACAAATCATCTTTAGAATACCCCAGTTTAAAACCCCAGTCTGCACTGGCACGCCATGTTGGGCTTTCAAGAATAAAACCGGTCCTGGCCGTTTTAGCGAGTTCAAGATACTCTCTGTAATAAGAACCAAAAATTTCTTTATGATCTGGTCTTTCCAATAACGGGAAAGAGGCGAAGTGTGGCAAGTCGATGTCCCGGTTAAAGATGAAGTCTGTCTCCAGGCCCCCATCTGTCAAGATAGGGGTTGAGAAATCTATTTTATTCTGCTGACACATTTTCAAGTCCTCTCACGTTTTTGTTAATGTCTTGAAAGGTGAGCATTTCGATCACTTTATCCGATGCACCATCATAAAACCCGGTTTCATATTCGTAGCCTTTAGGGTTCAAAAATGTACCAAAGATTTGATCAAAAATAACAATGTCAGCATAGTTATGTTTATGAATGCCTTTGGCATGATGATAGGTATGACTTTCCGGGCGTTGAACAATATAGCCAAGCCAGTGCGGCGTTTTAATATTGGTATGCTGGAAAATACCAAGAAGTGCAGTAAAGAGTAAAAATGCCGTAATCGCCGCAGGTGATATTCCAACGATCAGAGTAAGACTGAGGCTTCCAATAACTGTGAGGCCGATTATATCCATTAAGCTGAAGTAAAAAGATCCTGCCACGTCAAGTCGCTCGGCGCTATGATGCATCTGATGGAACACACGCCACAGAATATCTGACTTATGCATAGCGTAATGCCAGACATAAAGACAGAATTCAAAAACAAGCAATCCGACAAAGAACCCGCCGATGGTACCAAGGCCTGACAGATCAAAGAACTGATACTCCGCCAGATAAGGATCAATGATAATTGGCAAGTATGATGAGAGATAGAAATAGATGGCAAAAGATACTATTCCTTTAATCGTCCATCCTTTGACATGTTGTAATTTACGGCCGGGTAGCAATGTTTCCCAAAGCATGAGACCAAAAAACATCACGATGATAATAAGCGATATTGGGTCAAGCAATATTTCAATTGGTGTTGGCATAATTTCTTCCTTTTTTAAAAAGCAAAATTCTAGTTACGCCCGTAAAGGCGTAAGTTTTTTCCTTACGGTGTGAGGAAGAAATTATTCAGCTGTAAGTTTCTAACTAAAGATGCCAGTCTATTTTGATTTCCGGTTTATAGGAACAGAAGGTTCCGGTATTAATGGATTTTGCTAAATGATGAGCCATTTCCGGATGGGTCTTCTCGATCTTTTTAAGAGCGCTTCTGATGCGCCAGGTAATCGCCGAACGCGATTTTTCAGCGGTAGAGCCGATTTCCCTGCTTTTTCCAGCAAGGCCGAGCGAGCTTGAAAGATGATCGAGGATTGCGTCATATTCTTCGCGAAGCTTGGTCAACCTTCCCGTATCATTCATGTCTTCCGCGTCCCGGATTTCCGACTGAAGTTCCTGAATTCTCGCGTGGTATTCGGCTTTAGACCGCGCATCAAGTGCCGCGTCGGTGGCACCGTCGTCTAATGCTGAACCCATGAGTTCCATTGAATGAAATTCTTTCTCGGGTGCACTCAGAAGTTTATGAATATCATGAAGTCCCTTGGCATCCTTAAGCAGGACACTCTCGCCCTTAAAATTAAGTTCCCAGACATCATTCTTAAATATGAATCCGGGCTTTACCACCGCACCAGAAACAGCAGCAGGGCCCCTTCGGTCGTCCTCTCTTCTGCTTGGAGTAATATTTTTATTTTCCTTTAGATAATCCCAAAATGGTGTGAGAACGGTTTCCCCTTTATAGGGATTAATATTGATCATCCAATTAAGGGCTTCGGCTTCTACATCTTCGTTTTGCGCACGCTCTTCCTTATCATAAATATTGGGCTTAAAAAGAGACAAATATATGTTCCAGTATTTCCACATATTGTCAAAATCAGATAAATGAAAGTGAGCCGCCGCAAGGAATGCCGGGAAATCGGTCCAGCAACGGTCCGTGTCCACTTTAAGTCCAAGTTCAACACTTTTTTCATAGTCGCCACATTCAAGATAGAAACCCGAACCGTAAGCAAAATAGTTATTTTCCACATGGAGTGGATCCAGCTCCATTGCTTTTTGATAGAGCTGGGCGGCCTCCTGTGGGAAGCCAACATACATCAACGTGAACCCCACAAGCAGCAGATTATCCGTATCGTTCGGGTTCATGCGCAGGGATTTTCGGGCGCAGTGCTCGGCATTTTCATACTCACCCGCATAAAGATATGTCCTGCCGAGTACTGCCAGTGCACGGTAGTCATTCTTATCAAATTCAATCGCCTTAAGTGCATATTTATGGGCGTTGCCGCGGCTAACATCCCAGCGATCCCAAACCTGACAGCTCCATTCATTGAAATAGGAAAGCGACAGACCAGTGTAAGCGGGCGCATAATGGGGGTCGATCTTAAGGGCTGCTTCAAAATACTGACGGGCGATATCGTCATTTTCCACGCTGCCTTTTTTCAGGGTTTCCATCCCCATAAGCCAATTTTCATAAACGACAACGTCAACCGTTTCTTTGCGGTAAGAATAAGAAAGAAGGTCATAATTTATTTCTTTTTGCAGCACGTTGACGATTTGTTGAATGATGATGTCCTGTGCGTCAAATATTTCACCGACCGACTTGTTATATTGTTCGGAAAAAACCACACTTTTATCATCACCCTTGATCAGCTGGATTGTAATACGCAAACTGTCGGCGACGTTGCGAACACTGCCAATAATAAGATAATCCGCTGTAAGCTTGTCAATTTCACCATAATCAGACGTATCGGTAATTTGTTCGGTTGAAAGTTGAGAAATCACAGCAAGACCAACGAACTTGGATAGGTTCGTGATTAAATCCTCTGTCAGCCCGTGAATTAATGTCCTAAGCCGTTCATTTTTGTTGATGACTTTAAACGGGAGGACGGCAATGGTTATGTTCTTATTTCTCACAATAACGCCCATTTTTACATCTCAATTTCTTATTTTTTCTACGTTACTCTTTTTTATAATAATAATCAAAAAGTGTATATCCCAAAAGACACTCTCTTTCGCGCAGTGTCAAACTTGACTCGTTTCGCCGACTCATATTATAAGAACAAATAGTGAACATTTATTATGTGAGTCGCAAACCCCCATGTCATCCACTGCGTTTAAACAACTAAAAAAACAAATCTCCGCCATTGAAAGAAGTTCACTGGTGAAAAAGGATGATGTGCGTTTTTCAACGGGATCGGACGCGCTCGACCTGGTCTTTCCCGCTGGTGCGATCAACTCGGGTGCGCTTTTGGAAGTCCTTCCTGATAATTACCGGCAGCGCTGTGCGGCAACAGGGGCAACGCTCGCCCTTGGCGCGCGGCTGCTGCGTGAAAAAACAGGACCGCTGATCTGGTGTCAGCTTCGCGATCCGGAAAGGCTGCATCTTCATGCGCCGGGGCTCGCGGCCTTTGGCATTGATCCAGAACGCATCATCAAACTGACCCTAAAAAGCGAGCATGATCTGCTCTGGGCCATGGAAGAAGCACTTAACTGTTCTTATCTCTCCGGCGTTGTCGGAGTGTTATGGCACGAAAAATTATATAATTTTACTGCAAGCCGACGCCTTAGTTTACGCGCCAAAGAAAGCGGTGTATCCGCCCTTATGCTTCGGTCCCATCGGGCAAATGGAACCACAGCAGCGGACATGCGCCTAAGCGTGCGAACCAGGGAGAGCAGCGCCATGCCAGAGCGCGCTGCTTTCCTGCCGCGGCTTGGAAAAACTGCCTGGCAACTTGATCTTAAAAAATGCAGAGGGGCCAATAGTGGCTCCTGGCACATTGGATGGAACCGTGAAACGATATCTTTCGATTTGGCTTCCCGACTGGTCGGTGGAACGTCTCTACCGGAAATCCCGGTACGGGAAGACAAACGCCACATCGGCTGAGCTTACCCCCGACATCCCTTTTTCTTTGATCACCTCTGCCCAAGGTGGCATCCGTGTCGTTGCTATGAGCCACGCAGCAAAAAAAGCGGGCGTGCGGCCAAATCAACTTCTTCCCAATGCTAAGGCCCTTTGCCCGATTATGAGCGTCTTTGAATATGATCCGGACGGTGATCGGGAGGAACTGCATAATCTCACTCTTTGGGCAATCCGTTATAGTCCGTGGGCCGCCAGCACCCCGCCAGACGGCATTATGATCGATATAACGGGCTGCGCCCATCTTCTTGGCGGCGAAGAAACTCTTATGAATGATATTCGCACCCGGCTTGCTCATTTCGGTTTTAGCGCCAGCATCAGTGTCGCTGATACCATCGGCGCAGCCTGGGCAATAAGTCGTTACGGCAAAGCCTCGATCTCCATTACCCCACCTGATGAACATGATCAGGCCCTTAAATACCTGCCCATAATCGCCCTGCGCCTTGAACAGACCACCTGTGACCGACTTAAAAAGGTTGGTCTTAAAACCATCGGTGCCCTGGTGAATAAACCACGTGCACCACTGGCGGCGCGGTACGGCGAAAAACTTACCGACCGACTTGATCAGGCACTGGGTAAAAAGCCCGAAAGCCTCAACCCCATTGCTGAACCGCCAGATTATCAAACCCATAAGAGGTTCGTTGAACCTATATTAATGCTTGAACAAATCGCCCTTTCCCTTGAGGAGCTTGCTGCCGCTATTTCGGATATATTAAAAGACGCTGGTCTTGGTGCGCGGCGCTTTGTTTTATCTCTTTACCGTATCGACGGCGATGTGAAATCGCTTGAAATTCGAACCAGCAGCTTAAGCCAAGATCCGACCCACATCACCCGACTTATGAATGAGAAACTGTCAACTTTGAGCGAGAATTATGACACCGGTTTTGGCATAGAACAAATTACCCTTAGTGCTTATTATACGGAAGTGATCACCCATAAGCAGGTGGGGCTTGACGGTAAACGTGAAAGCGGATCGCACGCCGATTTTCAGGCGTTGATTGATCGCTACACAAATCGACTTGGTTTTGAAAGTGTTGGAAAATTCCTGCCCCAGCAAAGCCATATCCCGGAACGAAGTGAGAAGCTTGTCCCGATCTCAGGACAGGACGAGAGAACCAAAGACTGGTCAGGTTTTTTGAAAAACCTTCAAGGTGACACTCATCTGGGCCGACCCATACTGCTGCTGCCACGGCCAGAGCCGATCACTGCCATTGCCGAAGTGCCTGATGGACCGCCGGTTCGCTTCGAATGGCGGCGACTTAAATACCGCATCATTCGCGCCGAAGGGCCGGAACGGCTCGCCCCTGAATGGTGGAAGCCCGCAGAGATTGCCCGGGAGCCCACCCGGGATTATTTCCGCGTTGAAGATATGGATGGTGGGCGGTTCTGGCTATTTCGTCAGGGCCTATATGAACGGCGCGAAACCCCTAAATGGTTCATGCATGGGTTTTTCGCATGAGCGATTATATAGATCATAATTATGTAGAGCTCTCGGTGACCAGCAATTTCAGCTTCCTGCGCGGCGCCTCTCACCCGGAAGAAATGGTGGAGACGGCTGCGGCCTTGGGATACGACAAAATCGCTCTCACCGACCGCAATAGTCTCGCTGGTATCGTCCGAGCTCATGTCGCCGCAAAGGCCGTAGGGGTTGACCTTCTGATCGGGGTAAGGCTCGTGCTTGACAGTGGTTTTGAAATGCTTTGCTTTGCCCGTGACCGCGCCGCTTATGGTCGTTTGACAAAATTACTGACCACCGGTAACAGGCGGGCGCAGAAAGGCCACTGCATCCTCTACATGGAAGACCTTGCTATTCTCGGCACCGACCATATTTTTATAGCCATGCCGCCTTACAGATTAGATGCGCAATTTGAAACATCCCTCAAATGGATATCTAATGCTTTTAGTGGGAGTGCATATCTGGCGCTTGGCCGTCTTTATAACGGCAATGACGACGAACGAATGGAAAATCTATATGCCCTTTCCCTAAAGTCCGGCGCGCCGCTGGTGGCTACCAATGATGTGCATTATCACGCGCCCAACAGACGCCCGCTTCAGGATGTTCTGACCGCCATCCGTAATCATGTCACCATTGATAAAGCGGGGTTGCTGCTCAGTGCCAATGCCGAGCGGCACTTAAAGACAGCCGCCGAAATAAAACATATTTTTCGTGGATACGAGGATGCGGTTAAACGAGCCGCTGAAATAGCGGACCAGTGTGATTTCTCCCTTGATGAGCTTGCTTATGAATATCCCGACGAACCGGCCGGGGGCAGCGCCAACCCGCAACAAGAACTTGAACGCCTG
>CAXBLS010000140.1:0-8462 GCA_963976585.1 uncultured Kordiimonadaceae bacterium | reverse complement strand
GTTAACGGTGATGAGCGCTATAAACTCTTTGAGCCATATGGCCTTGATTATGCAGGAAAGCCGTTTGGCCCAATTGTGGCGCAAACGGCTTATTGGCTGTTTCAGCTGCAAGACGCCTATAAAGAATGGCGTCTCAACGGATAATTACCGCGATACAAATTTGTAAGACGCCTTTTCCATATCCTTGATATTCCCGAACGGTTTTCCGGCGATAAGTGCCCTTCGAGGAACCTATAGATATCAAAACGGGCCTGCCGCGCGACTTTGTGGTCCATACGGGCAAAGTTGTGCCCGCCGGGAATATCTTCAAATTCCTTATAAGTAAATTCCTTGCCGTCTGCCTTAAGTGATTTGATCAGGTGGCGTATTTCAAGAATATTGACATCATCATCATTGGTGTTGCCGTAAACCATCAGCGGTGTTTCCAGCTTATGGGTATTCCAGGCCGGGGAGCGCTTGATATATTCTTCATGATTTTCAAAGGCGCTCTCGCCAAGATGGTAATCGACTTCGTAAAGTTCGCGGTACCCTTGGGTTTTATAGCCCATTCGTGCGATTAGGTCGCTGACGGGGACATCGGCAAAGCCAACTTTATAAGCATCAGGATATTCAAACAGGTTGAGTAGTGTGATCATGCCACCGTGGCTATGGCCCATGATACCGACGCGGTTTTGATCAACGACGGCGTAATTTTCAACCATATAATCCCGGGCGGCTTTAACGTCCGCCACTTCCTTGCCGCCGTAATCGATGCTTTCATAAAATCTTTGGCCGTATCCGGTGCTGCCGCGGTAATCGGGGGCAATGATGATATATTGCTGAGCGATCAATTCGCGGTAAAGTTGGCCATTTTCAACATCAAAGTTGGCGTGGACCCCTTGGTGGGGGAAAACGAGCAGCGGGTACTTCTTATTTGGATCCATGTCTTTTGGAAAAAACACATATGCCGAAAGCTTAAGCGGATTGGTAAGCGTAAGGGGATTCTGTTCACCGTCACCGGAAAATTTATGGTCTTCGCCGAGGGGCGGACCAGTAAAGCGAACTTTTTCGATATAAGCCACATCACCCATGATGTTATGCATCATGATATCCTTTATGCCTTTATTGACCCGGTCAAAGGAATGACGAAGATCGCTAAGCTGATCTTTAAGCGAGGTAATCTCTTCTTTAAGTTCGTCGGTATCATCGCTGTAGGCGGTGCCGGTCAGCAATAGTGACGTCATGACACCAAAAAGTATTTTTCTAACCATTTTCATAGCTTTAATCCCCTTTATGTTTCAGAAGAACGCGGCCATAAGTTGGCTCGGACGATTTTGCCGCGGTGTCGGTGACCTGGCCGTTGACGATCACATAATCAAAGCCGCTCGGGACGGCAAAGATGTCGGTCCAGGTGGTGCTGGCTCTGACATTTTCTAGATCTATGACCAGAATGTCGGCGCCCATCCCCGCTTTAAGAAGGCCTCGGCTTTGAATACCGAATATATTCGCGGTTTGGCCAGTCATTTTGTTAATGGCCAGTTCAATGCTGAGAACTTTGTCCCGCACCACATATTCTTCGATCACTTTGGGGAAGGAACCAAAGGAGCGCGGATGGCGCATGGTTGGACTGCCATCGGTAGAGATTGAAACGTCTGGTGCGGTGATAAAGGCATCCTGTGTTTCTTTGGTCATAATGAAATGTGCCGTTGCCGGACCATTATGGCCAAAATCAATAATTTGCTCTTCTGGTCTCTTGCCGGTGATCGCGACAATCTCGGCCAGTGTTTTACCGGAATATTCACCGTTGGAAATCAAAATTGCACCGGGGCCGTTACGGCGAATGATCTTAGCGCGCAGAAATTCTTCGAACTCTTCGCGGCGGTTTATGGCCGCATCATTAAATTCAGCCTCGCGCTTTGCCCATTCTGGATAAAGATAGCTCATATCGCCAAAGCTGGCGAGGTAAGGATAGACATCTGCGGTTACATCAATGCCTGCGGCGCGGGCATCGCGAAGTTGTTTTAACACCGCTTCGCCTTGCTCTCTGGTTTTACCGTAGACAACCTTTATGTGCGAAGCGTTGACCCGCGCATATTGACCTTGCTCCAGAAGCTCAGCAATGCTTTCATGAACAACATCGTCATCTTCGTTTCGAATATGGCTGGAAATAAGACCGTCATTGGCGCCGACCACTTTGGCCAGTGCCGCCATTTCTTCTTTGTCCGCATAGCGGCCCGGTACATATTCGAGTCCGGTGTTAAGGCCGTATGCGCCAGCGGCCATACCGTCAATGAGCAATTGTTCCATTCTTGCCTGTTCTTCCGGTGTCACTTTGTCCTTCTCACCGCCACCGGAAAGTCGTCTTATGCTACCGTGACCAACAAGGGTCGCAACATTGGGTCCCGTGCCCTGAGCGTTAACCTGATTGATCCAGTAATCGAACGAATTTATATCTCGCTCCGGTCCGCCGCTGGGGAAATAACCGGGATTGGTACCATCTTGACCAAGAACCACTGTTGTTATGCCCTGGCGTAAAAAACTTCTCAGCAGGTCGTTATCTGGTTGCAGCGGATCGCCATGGGAATGGGCGTCAATAAAACCAGGCGAGACGACTTTGTTCGTGGCGTCAAGCGTACGGCCCGCCTTGGTTTTCGAAGCATCGACTGTGCCCACATAGGCTATCTTGTCACCACTGACCAGAACATCGCCAGCGAAGGATGCGCCCCCGGAGCCATCAACGATGGTGCCGCCAGTTATATGGAGGTCATATGTAAGGCTATAATCAGGACCGTCAGTTTCTGTCTTTGTTGCAGGCTCATTGGCTGAACAAGCCGTTAGAGTAAGCAGGCATATAATCGCAATAGCTTTGATCGAAAAGTTCATCAAAGGATCTCCCGGAATTTTTATTGTTTCTTAAATTTTCATTTAAGCTACTATAAGCAAAAATACACAGGAGGGAAGGGTTGGAAGCCACAGATTATGGATTTATTTCCATCATTCCAATAATATTCACGCTGGCTATTGCGGTATGGTCCCAAAATGTCATCATAGGTCTTTTTGTCGGGGTCTTCACTGGCGTTGTGATTTTAAATGGGTTCAATCCGATCATGACCATCAGCATGATGGTTTCTGACTATTTTGTTCCGCAAATGGTCTTGCCAAGTCAGGCCGGCATACTGGTACTCATGTGTTTTATCGGCGGACTTGTCGCGCTGATGGAAAAATCAGGTGGGGCGGTCGCCTTCGCGACAACCATGACCCATATAATCACAAATCGTTTTAAAGCGCAGATCGCCACCTGGATGACGGGGATAATGATTTTCTTCTCTGATTTGGGTACGCCACTTATTGTTGGCCCCATTTACCGGCCCATCACCGACAAGCTAAAAATTTCCCGTGTTAAGCTCGCCTGGATTGTCGATACTACGGCGTCGCCAGTGGCGGTGCTTGTCCCGTTTATAGGCTGGGGCGTTTATTCTATGGCGCTTATTGAAACGCAGTTTATGGAAATTGGCCGCGCGGAATCAAGTTATGATGCGTTTGTTTCCGCTATCCCGTACCAGTTTTATTCCCTGTTTGCCATTATCATGGTGCCACTTGTGGCTTTTTCCGGTTATGAGTTCGGCCCTATGGCGCGGGCCGAGCAACGGGCGCAGGCCAGTGAAGTTCTGGAAGATGACAGTGGTTTGGAAATTTCCGATAATATGTCCCACCCCAAAGCCAAGGCGATGTTTGTCTGGCTGCCGCTTCTGGTGATGCTCGGGGTGTTGTTTTTCTTGCTCGCGCCGCTTGGCTTTCCTCTTAATCCAGTTCCGTCGCTGGCCTTTAGAGGGGCTTTATCAAGTGCCTATTTTTATTCATCGATGACACTTATTGCTCTTTTGCTTATTTACGGCGTTAAAAGCTTTAAAGAAAGTATGGTCATCTATTTTGGTGGCGTTAGTCGCATGACCAGTGTTCTTATTATATTGGTGTTGGCGTGGTCCTTGAGCGCAGTTGGCAAAAACTTGGGCACAGCTCAGTATATTATTTCCATGGCAGATGGAAGTATCGCCGCTTTTTTAGTGCCCGTAATGGCATTCTTATTCGGCGCGTTGATGTCTTTCGCCACCGGCTCTTCCTGGGGGACATACGCGATCATGATGCCGCTCATCATCGCAGTGGCAAATGCGCTTGGCGCACCAATGCATGTCTGCATTGGTGCTGTGCTGTCCGGCGGGATGTTTGGCGATCATTGTTCGCCCATATCGGATACAACGATTTTGTCGGCATCAGGCGCTGGCTGCAGTCAGTTTGATCATGTGAAAACCCAGCTTCCTTATGAGCTGTTTAATGGATCCATTTGTGTTGTCGCCTATATAATGGCAGGGCTAACCGAAAACAATTTAGTCTTCATTCCCGGCATGGCGCTTCTGGCTATTGGTCTTTACCTGCTCAATAAAGTCGCCGGCGTAAAAATACACAACACCAGTTCAATATAGGAATTATGAAATGATTATTCGTGAAGCAACAGATGCTGATAGATCGTTTATTTTTGGTTTGTCACCAACGCTTATCGAAGAGGCGAAACTCCACTGGCACTCGCCTGAGGTGTTATCACAGTTTCAAGATAGGTATATTACGACCTGCTTGGATGACACAGAAGACCGTCAAATAATCTTGATTGCCGAAAGGGCTGGGGTTCCACTTGGTTTTATTCAGGTGGTTGAAAGTAAGGATGAAATTTCAGAGGAACTTTGCTCAAGAGTTCCATTGCTTGCTGTTTCGAAAGATGCACAAGGCGCGGGCGTCGGGCGTAGATTGATGAATGAAGCCGAGGCATGGGCCAAAAAACAGGGTCACCGACTGCTACAGCTCGAGGTTTTTAATAATAATCATCAGGCCCGATCTTTTTATGAAAAGAGTGGTTTTGAAAATGACACCATCATCATGGTCAAGCCACTTAATTCTTCTGCTGACTAAGCTTGCTGTCTTCCCACAGGGTTGCCAGCGCGTGCCACAAGTTATTTCGTGTTGCGCTTAGATAAAGGCTGTTATCGGACAGCTCCTTTACCAACAAATCATGAGCTTTGCCGAGATTATGATAGGGCATCTGTGGAAAAAGATGATGGGTCGCGTGATAACGAAGGCCAACCGGCGCCCAAAACGGAGAAAGAATGCCGCCTGTCACATCGACACTATCAAGGAATTGATCGGCAACGGACATCTTGACGTCGCCAGGATTGCGGTAAGCGTGAGCACCAAGGGTACGAAGACTATTCATGGTGAAAACCAGGAGCGTTGTTAAATACCAGACAATGGCAAATTTAATCGGCAGGGTGCCGTTGTAAACCAACAAGACCCCAACCCAAGCGTAAATAGTTGCGCAGATTTCCTGAACGCGCCAGAATTTTCCGTCGAGCTTGGTGGGCGGTGGGCGGCGATAGGCCAGATCAATGGTCAGCGATGATGCGCGTTCCCACGCATAGCGGCCAAGTGGCGGTATAACCCAGGAAAGTGGCGTTAGAACTAAAAAGCGTGCTAGAAACAACAGCGGTAAAATAAGGGACAAAAATACGTAAGCGATAATTTTCCAGCCTTCCTCTGCGCCGAAAGGAAGATACTCGCCGTCTTCGGCGGTGCCGTACGTGTCGCGTTTATGGTGGTCGTTGTGAACACCGTAATATGTAAAAGATGGGATCAGTAATGGAAAGCCCGCCGTTAAATTCCAAAATGTAACGAAGCTTTTGAAGGTTCCCTTTTTAAAATGAACAATTTCATGAATAAAAATTGCAGCACGGTAAAGCGAGAAAGCGGAAACGATAAAAGCGGCTATACTGAGCGCCGAAAATGCGGGACTAACCACGACAAGGTAAAATCCGCCCCATCCCAGCACTAAATTAAAAAGCAGATCAAGCCAGTAGATGTACGCTTTGCGCTCCATCAAGTGGGCGACCAGGGCGCGGGCTTCCTTGAGTGGGAAGTCTTCGCTATTTTCCGGTGCAGGCATTTATATCTCCGATTTGCATAAAGTTATGCTGTTCTATTATACTCTCTATGTTTGTTTTTGACACAAATCAATATTCAAATATAAAAATATGATTTATGATCAAACTGAATTAATCAAAAAAGAAAGAGATATGGACGCATATAATAGACTAATTTCAGGATATAGGGAATTTAGGGCAAATTACCAAAGTGAAGAAAATGAAGAATGGCTGAAGGTTGCAGGATCAAGACAAGACCCGAAGGTCATGATGATAGCCTGCAGTGACAGTCGGGTTCATCCTGCGATCTTAACGAGAAGCGCCCTTGGGGAGCTTTTCATGATACGCAATGTTGCCAATGTCGTTCCGCCCTTTGAAGAGGGTGGAGATGACAGCACCTATCACGGTACTAGCGCAGGGATTGAGTTTGCCATTAACCACTTGCATGTAGAGCATATCATCGTCATGGGTCATAGCGGATGTGGTGGTATTGGTGCCTTAATGGATAATGAAATAACGGAAAAAACAGAAGGATACAGTTTTATTCGTCCGTGGATGACCATTGTTGAAGAAGCCCGCGAGTTTTCCGAACTTGAGAAGGCGTCAATGAGTAAACAGTCGCGTGTTTCTATCTGTGAACAGAGAGCTATTCTAATTTCCTTGAATAACCTTGTCAGTTTTCCGTGGGTCAAGGAGGCGATCAAGGTAGGGGGACTGCATTTGCACGGCTGGTATTTTGATATCAAAAGCGGCAATTTAAGTGAGTATAATTGGCAACAAGAAAAGTTTGAGGAAATAACTTAACCTTTCTACTCCGGGGAGAGGTCTGGAAAAGCTATTTCCTCAAGGTAGGATCGCCAGCAAGTGGCAGGGAATTTAGGCCATGCCGACGATATTCACCTTATCCATCAGACTATCGACATAGGCATTAAACGCTGCCTGATGTCCTTTGTCCTCCAGATATGTTTTTATGTGAGCCTTGACTAACGGATAAGGAAGCGGCTCGCCACTTGTCTTATCCTTGAAACGGTCCTGATGTTGATCATAATAACGCCTGCAGGTTTTATCATCCGCACTGGGTAACTTTATGACCTCAACAAGAAGAGTTTCAATCAGCTGTTCTTCTTTATCTTCTTCAAGGCTATCTAGTTCATCTGCTGTGGCCAGTTTGCGCTCAACAGCGGCTTGTAGCAGCAGACGTCTGATAAGCAGTGCCCGGGATGCTTCCCGGCGCGCGTCCTCAAGGGTGGGCGCCGGGTGATATTGCATCTCGTTATGCACTTCGTCATCTGTTATTTCAAAGGTATCGATGAAAACGGGCATCTTACGCTCCTCCCCTGCGGCGAACAATTTGATATCCTGTTCTGAACAAATATTTAATCGGGGCACTTAACATGTGAACAAGTCTTGTGAAAGGGAACACCAAGAAGATGGTGAGGCCGAGCGCAAGGTGGGCTTTGAAGACCCAGGCTTCATTTACGATAAAGTCGGCTGCTCCGGTTCTAAAAGTCACAATATGTTGTGCCCAGTTGGCCAAGGCAATCATAGAAGAGCCGTCCATATGCTGTGCTGAATAAGGAATGGTGATCAGCCCCAGAATCAGCTGTACATAAAGTACGAGAAGTAGGGCAATATCAGAAAAGGTGCTTGTCGCCCGTATCCGTTTATCAAACAAACGTCGGTAAAGAAGCATACTGAGCCCAACAAAACATAAGCTGCCAAAAATACCGCCAGCAACCATGGCCATAAGCTGTTTTGCCCCCGCTGTCATGACCAGGTGATATACAGATTCCGGCGTAAGCAACCCAACCAAATGGCCGAAGAAAAGCAGAATTATTCCGACATGGAACAAGTTACTGCCCCAACGCATTCCTTTCGAGCGCAGAAGTTGGCTTGAGCTTGCTTTCCACGTATATTGGTCGCGGTCATAACGAGCGATAGAAACACCCACCATAATCACAATGGCAAGATAAGGATAAATACCAAAAAAGAATTGGTGAATATAGTTTGAAATTTCTGAGGTCATTGGTTTGCTCCCCGAGAAGGTTTTGGTGGATTAACATGTGTGTTTTGAGCGTGATACTGCGTCATATCGCAGGCATCACCGCAGTCTTTTGAATTATCAAAAGCTTCAGCTTCTTCCCATTCTTCGTCCAGCTCATCAAGAGTTTGTTCTTTAACCTCTTCTGCTTTCGCTTCTGCAATCACTGCGGCATCTGGCTTCACTTTCGCCAGTGCTTCAATTGCTTCAAAAAGAATAGAATAAAGACTGTCTCGTTTCTTAAGTCTGACGCCAATGGTAGCGACGACGTTGATCGGATCACCGATCAGCTCCACAGCTTCTTCGGCGGGACAGCAGGAAAGATACTCAAGAAACAGTGGCAGATAATCGGGAAGCTCACCTTCCTGCATATAGTAACCGCGTTCAGCATAGCTTTCGACCAGATTGACCATGGCTTGTCCACGGTCGCGACTTTCACCGTGGATATGTTCAAACATATGCAGGCAGTGGGCGCG
>CAXBLS010000139.1:0-8697 GCA_963976585.1 uncultured Kordiimonadaceae bacterium | reverse complement strand
CTGAGGCAGCTTGACTCAAACTAAAAAGTCTTCGGAAAAGTCGGGCCGATTCACTACGCTGTGTATATTTTCGATTCTGAAATAATAGATACAAGCATATATAAAAGGGTGTAAGTTATCAACAAGCCAACATAGAAGAGGAGTGAAACGATGGGCGAATTCTTATTCTCAATTGTGAATAGATTTCCATGGATTGTTAGAATTGCGTCGCGCATTACGTGGCTACGGCGATTAATCAGCGATATTTATGTCAACAAGATATCCTACTCCACTAACCCACGGCCGCGGCCTTTTTCCTTGGCCTCATCATATACGACATGGCAATCATTATCGAACAGAACTTACACTGGACGACATCTGCCTGAGGCGGAGGGAAGTCAGAATCTTCCTGATATTGAAAAAATTGTAAAGCTTTGGCAAAGGCGAGATAACAAGGAAATACCGTCGACCGATACAAGTATGTTGTTCTCGTTCTTCGCTCAGTGGTTTACCGACAGTTTTCTTAGGACTGATCCTCGAGACCGTCGAAAAAATACATCAAACCATGAAATCGATCTTTGCCAGATCTATGGATTGCGTGAAGAAATCACCAATCATCTGCGTTCAAAAGAAGATGGAAAATTGAAGTATCAGATCATCAACGATGAAATTTTTCCGCCCTATCTTTTTAATGTCGAAGAAACGACGAAAGATAATTGGGTATTTGCTAATGAAGGATTTGAGCAGCTTCATCCCCAGTATGCGCTGGAATTCATTTTCAAGAACGTGCCAGAGGAACGATTGAAGCGTATGTTTGCCGTGGGGCTCGAACACGGTAATTCGGCAATCGGTTATACGCTGTTGAATACAATTATGCTCCGCGAACATAATCGAATTTGTGATTTATTAAAAGAAGTTTATCCCAATTGGGATGATGAACGCTTGTTTCAGACGACTCGAAACATCATGACTGTACTACTGATAAAGATTGTTTTACGGGACTACATCGGAAACTTTTCACGGCTTGAATTTACCCTTGACCCGTCACCTGGGATGGCGGAAAAACAGCGCTGGTATCGCACCAACTGGATTTCTTTGGAATTTAACCTACTGTACCGATGGCACTCAATGGTGCCGGAAAAGTTTATGGTCGGTAATGAAATGTTCAAATTAGATGAATTTCGCAACAATACGCCTTTGGTTACAAAATATGGGGTTGGACCGATGATAACAGCAGCTACAAGGCAAAAAGCTGGTCGTATTGGGCTTTACAACACACCCAATTTCTTTTTCGATCCACTACCCATTGGGGATGACAACCGGAGCGTTATGGAGCGCACCGTTGCCATGGGACGACAGGTCAAGCTACGTTCCTTCAATAACTATCGCGAGGCATTCAGCATGCCCCGCTTGAACAGTTTTGAGGAATTAACTGACGATCTCGGACTGCGGGAAGAACTGAAGAATCTCTATAACGACCGAATCGACGACTTGGAATGGCATGTCGGCATATTCGCAGAAGATCATGATGAAGGTTTTATACTTGGCCGCCTAATGACACGCATGGTAGGTTATGATGCATTCACCCACGCACTGACAAATCCACTTATGTCCATTTACGTACACAACGAACAGACCTTTTCGAAAATCGGATTATCAGTCATCGATGAAACAAACACAATTGAAGATATTATTAAACGCAATGTAAAGGACAGCAACCAGGTGCTTGCAAGTTTCAGAACACCCGTTCAAGCATAAGAAACAGAGTGAAATTTATCCTTCGTCTTCTCAACAGGACTGATGCATAATGAACAATCTACCACAACACGAAGAAAATATACACAAGTCAGAAAATAGAAAAAAATATCTCCGACACATGCAAGCTAAATATGAATACATGTTTGAGTATGCCAATACCATTGCTATCGTTCGCAAATTACCGTGGTGTGAGATTCCTGGGTTGGGGTATTGGATTCAAGGGGGAAAGAACTTACTGCTGCTGATCCCTAGCTTGCCAAGCCTGTTGGTAACTTTTTTACGCTATTTGTTTGACAAGCCACTCGCAAGTTATCGAGACTATATTTTTTTTCCACTTAGTCCTCAGCCCAATCCGGATTTAGTTGACAATTTTCAGCATGACCTGATATTCGGTTTGCAGCGCGTTATAGGCACCAACCCTGTAGTATTACGTGCGGTAACCAATCAGCAACCTCTACCGGCAAAATTCCCGGAAGCTGAAATACAGCGAATTTTTGCTGAACAAATTGATGAGATTGACTATGCAGTCGCTATCCAACAAAAGCGTGTGTATTTCCTAGACTATGCGGTACTGGACATATTACAACAGAATCCTGGACATATCGACGGTAACCGCAGACAACACATTACAACCCCAATTGTGGTGTTATTTCAGCAACCGGATGGTATGCTACGGCCGATCGCAATACAGTTATACCAAGATCCTGGGACCAGCAATCCAATTTATACCACAAAAGACGGCAATATCTGGCTAGCTGCTAAAACCTTCGTACAAATTGCAGACGGGAACCACCATATACTGTATACCCACGCAACTCGCATCCATTATGTCATGGAAGCCGTCATTATGGCTTCACGCAGGCAGCTTTATAAGGCGCATCCAGTATATGTGCTATTGAATCCCCATTTGCAATATACGCTTAATGTTAATCACCAACACACCTTCCTAAAAAATCGAAAAGGACGCCCCGGCCGGTTCGGCGAGCTATTCGCTGGGGACTATGATGCAACGACCCAATGCATGGCCAATGGTATGACTAGCTTTAACTTCAGAAAATCAGCTTTTCCTAACGATATCGCGAATCGGGAGGTCGATAATCCTGACCTTTTCTATCCGTATCGCGACGATGGCACTTTGTTGTGGGAAGCAATCCAAAGCTTTAGCAAAGAATATATAGATATCTATTATAAATCTGACGCAGACCTTTTTGAAGATCACGAGATCCAGGCATGGGCAAACGATACTAGCGCACAAGACCGAGGTAGAATTCCCGGGTTTCCCGTCAAATTCGAATCCAAGCAAAAACTAGCCGAAACGATTGGCCACATCATTTTTCTCTGCACGGCTTATCATTCTTGCATTCATTTCAACCAGTATAAATATCCTGGATTTGTTCCTAATATGCCCTATTCATCCTACTCCGCACCACCGGACGGGAAAAAATCTGAAATGGATGCAGCGGAACTGTTGAAGATTCAACCGGCATTTCGAGCCGCTTATTCGCAAACCTGGACTTATTTTCTGACCAATTTTCGCGTTAACCGAATTGGCCAATACAAACTTCGGCAATTCGATCCCGAGGCGCGCGATGTGATCAAACGATTCAAGAACCGGCTGGAAGAAATAGAAGCACAAATTGATCGAAGAAATAACAATCGCCTTTTTACCTATGACCGCATGAACCCCAGGACAATTCCAAACGGTGTAACTGTTTAGTTACTGGCATTGCTTGACAAAAAAATAAGAGAGGCTTGCTATGACATTCAAATCAAATTTTAAGTCTCCACATTTGTTTATCGGATGCAGAGTCATCGAAGGCAAATTTTATTCAACTGGTCACTGAAGTCTGCTGTCAGACCTGAGGTCTAGCGGATAGTGCAACAAGTAATTATTTGTATTTCTATCTAGACTGAAAAAGCCTAAACCAGTTTGAAAAAAATATGAAAACATTTCGAAATTTTGTTTGACTTGAGCGTCACAGAATCCTTGACCACGTCACTTTCCGAGTTATTATCATTACGCTGAAAAGTTGCGCTGTAGTCAAGATGTTATCCTCGCACTGCTAAATTAACCGATTATTTAATCGAAAGATATTCAACATGAGTCCAACAGCCCAGCAAACCACATCACCGACAGAAACCAGCTATGCACAAGAAGCGGACATCAAGCGAGTTTTTGATAAACAAAAAGCCTATGCATTGAAATTGCGTAACAGTACCGCCAAGGAGCGTGTCGCCAAACTTAAGAAACTGCGTGACGTCATCCTGGAGCGCCGGGAAGCCATGTATACGGCTTGTCATAATGATTTCAAAAAACCGGAAACTGAAGTTGATATGACTGAAATCTTTCCGGTCATACTGGAAGCGAATCATGCGATTAAGCAACTCAAGAAATGGATGAAACCAGTGCACGTCATGCCAACCAAGGCCACTTTTGGCACGCGCAGTTACATCCGATACGAACCAATGGGCGTCAATCTGATTATTGCGCCCTGGAATTACCCGATTAATTTGACTTTGTGTCCCCTTATATCCGCTATTGCCGCTGGCAATACCGCTATTTTGAAACCTTCGGAAATGACGCCCCACGCTTCGGTATTCTTGCGCGAACTGGTGCAAGATTTATTCGATGAAAAAGAAGTCGCTCTACTTGAAGGTGATGCCAAGGTATCCCAACAATTGCTGAATCTCCCTTTCAATCATATATTTTTCACCGGATCACCAGCCGTTGGCAAGATTGTAATGGCAGCGGCAGCCAAACATTTGAGCAAAGTAACCTTGGAACTCGGTGGCAAAAGTCCAGTCATTATCGACAAAAGCGCCGATATCAAGAAGGCCGCTAAGAGCATGGTCTTTACCAAATATTCCAATAATGGTCAGACCTGTATTGCGCCAGACTATGTTTTTGTGCACCAAGCTGTAAAAATTGAATTCATTACTGAACTCAGGCAAGCAATCTGCAGCGCCTACGGCATAACACCCGATGCTCAGTTAGCGACCCCCGACTATGCCCGTATTATAAATAATAACCACCATAGTCGCATTAAGGCATTGTATGACGATGCTTTGGAACATGGCGCCCAACTAGAAACTGGCGGAAATATTGAAGGTAATGGTGAAAATTTTATATCACCCACTGTATTGAGTAGCATTGACAAGTCCAGCCAAATCATGAAAGAAGAAATCTTTGGACCGCTTCTGCCGATACTCACCTATCATAATATTAACGAGGTCATCGATCATGTCAATGCAAACGAAAAGCCCTTAGCACTTTACATCTATACTGAAGACCAGAAACTTGCTCAGCAAGTTCTGGACAACACTTCATCCGGCGATGCATGCATCAACACTGGCCTGGTGCAATACTTGCATGCCAATTTGCCGTTTGGCGGCGTGAATCACAGCGGTATTGGAAAAACACATGGAATTTATGGCTTCCGCGCTTTCTCGCATGAGCGCTCTGTCGTACGTGATCTTTTCGCTCCCACACTGCTCATGGCGCCGCCTTATAACAAGTTTGTGAAACGGCTGGTGAAATTGGTTGTCAAGCACATGAGTTAGTGATTAATTCATGGCTAGCAAGATTATAATTAAAAAAAGGCTACCATTTGTAGCTTATTTTCTTCTCGCGCGCGTTTACTTTTGGTCTTAAGTGATGACTATAAAAAGCAATATGGATGCCAGCGGAGGTAAAGCATTACGTAACAAGGGTGTCCGCTTGCTGGAATCGGGCGACCACAAAGCAGCCTTAGAATATCTATGCGGCATATCCCCGACCGAGATCGATGATGAAACTTACGCTTTACTTGGACTGGCATTTTTTCGTAACGAGGAATACGAAGCAGCTGTTAAGCATTATGAGGCCGCGCTTGTTTTGCAGCCCAATAACGGTGACTGGCGTGACATGCTTGCTCGCGCCAAAGTGAATGCAATCACCGAAATCAATCAGCCGCTACCGCCGATTCACTTTCTTGATCGTAACACCTTACTTGCGCCGGCAACGATACCCGAAGGAAGCTTGCCCAAACCGTTGCAGATAGCCTATTCACCTAATTTTCTCCAACGGATACGACGCGCGCTAGGTAACATCTTGGGTACCATCGCGACGGGAACAATGAATGGACTTACTCACCTATGGGGCGTGCTAGCGGGCTACCGTGGCAAAATTTGGACTAACTGGTACCGACGAAGTTTGTTCCTGGGAATTTTGACGCTCGCTCACATGCGTGAATGTCTCAACAAAAAAAACCTTAAGTCGACCTACGCCGAAAGCGACCTTGTCGGTTTTCAATTAATGGGTCAGAAACCTCCCAACGGTGTGACACATTTCCGCACCGCCAATGGCACCTGGAACAACCTGGCCAATCCCAAAGAAGGCGCCGCTGGTACGCGCTTTCAGCGTAACGTTGCCAATACCGCAATACATCCCGAAACCGATGTAAGACTGATGACGCCGAATCCGCGTGAGGTCAGCCGGCACTTGTTGACGCGCGGAAATACCACGAAGGAGATTCCATTTTTAAATCTACTGGCTGCGGCGTGGATTCAGTTTCAGAATCACGACTGGATCAGCCATGGTGAAAATCTGTTGCATGAAGTCCACGAAATCCCACTCATGGACAATGATCCGGCGCGAACCAAGTACAGACAGACTCACATGCTCGTTGCCAAGACACAACTTGACCCAACGCGCCAACCGGAAGGTGAACAAACACCAATCACTCATATCAACGAGGTTACCCACTGGTGGGACGGCTCACAAATTTATGGCAGTGATCAGAAAACAGTCGACTATCTGCGCAGTGGCGTCGATGGAAAGCTGCGCCTGAGAAAAGACGGGACATTACCTGTTGATAAAAATGGCATCGAAGAAACTGGTTTTATGCGTAATTGGTGGGTGGGTCTCGCGATGCTTCATTGCCTGTTTGTTCGCGAACACAATGCCATTTGTGATCACCTCAAATCGGCCTACCCGGCGTGGGACGACGATCGTTTGTTCAATGTCGCGCGCCTGATCAACGCGGCAGTGATCGCGAAGATTCATTCGGTCGAATGGACGCCCGCTATTCTACCGAACCACTGTCTCGATATCGCGCTAAATGCTAACTGGTTCGGTATCTTGACGAATCTTTTCAAAGTTGGCAATAAACGTAAGACCGTTGCTGACATCAATATCCGCAACCCGGAATTAGGTGGTGTCGTGGGCAACCCGATCGACAAACACGGTTCGCCCTACGGGTTAACTGAAGAGTTCGTGGAGGTCTATCGCATGCATTCGCTCTTACCTGAGACACTCGAGCTGCGAATAATAGATAAGGATAAAACTATCGGGAAAATTCCGTTTGCAGAGACACGCCAGGCGGGATCATCCAAAATTACCCAACGTATACCATTAGCTGATCTATTCTACTCATTTGGCAAAATGCATCCGGGACAGCTCGTACTGAATAACTATCCACGTTTTATGCAAGAAATGAGTATCCCCGGCAACCCACTCTTTGACCTTGGCGCAGTAGATTTGCTGCGTGCCCGCGAGCGCGGTGTACCGCGTTACAACGAATTCCGTCGCCAACTTGGGTTAAATCCAATCGTAACCTTTGACGATTTAACGGATGATAAGGAACAAGTACGCATCATTCGTGAATTGTATAATGACAATGTAGAAATGCTTGATCTGATGATTGGCACCCTCGCCGAAGGTCACCGCCCTAGCGGCTTTGGGTTCGGCGAAACGATGTTTCAGATTTTCATCCTCAATGCGACTCGACGCCTGCAAGCGGATCGATTCTACACTGACGACTACAACAAACAGGTCTATACAGAAGAAGGATTGGAGTGGATCGATATCAGCGATTTCAAGACGGTGTTACTGCGTCATTATCCTGAACTTGCCGACACTGGGCTTACCAATATCAAAAACGCTTTTGAACCTTGGGACACCGGAGAGCATCTCGATCCATTGCGTCATCCCTTAGCCTTTGATAAGACATCAAAAAACAACCCTTGGTGTAGAAATGCAAAGTAATGCTTTTTCCACAACCTTCATTCCAGGACTTCTATTATTTGACGAGTGTTGCCATGCTCACCCAAACGAATCACAATCCCAGTTGATGACTTAACAAAACCGGGCCGGGATATTACATCAGAGAATGAAGCGATTGCTTGATCTTTTTTTATTATTCCCTGCTGGCGTGATTCATCTGATAATGGCGTTAAGGTCTCTGCAAAGGACCAGGCAGCTTCCCTGGCTTTCTCCATGCTGAAATTAATAATGATATTGTCAACATTTCCCAAATAGCCACTGAATAATCTTAGCAATGGCCATATTTTTGCTAATTCTTGTTGAACCTCTTCGACCAGACTGGCTAATACATGATTAATTTTATCGAAATCACCCTTCATATCGATTAAATCATCTTCAGCAACGGTTTCTGCCACTGCAATACCCAGATCAAGGTTAATATGAGCGTTCATGCCTAATAGTAAGTGCTGTAATACAATGTGCCGCCAACGCTGGGTTTCATTAAATGCGACTAGCCAGGACAGAGTTGGCGTTTTCCCTGTCTGGTATTGAAAACAAGCATTAATATATCGATTGGCAAATATAACAACGAGCCGTCCTACACGTACCGCGTTATCAAACATATTGTTCTCAATACTTTTTTTTGTTTGTATCAAAACCTTTCGATATAACGCTGCAAAATATCCTATCCGTGAATTATTTTGTTTAGCCCAACTGATAATGTGAGTTAGCTGAATAATCGCATCTTCAATCGATGATGCTGGCGTGGAGAGCGAAGCGGGAAACGTTGTAATAGACATAACATTCTTACAGGTAAGGTAGCATTTGTATCATACTTAAAATGGACTTTTATGCAAACACAGCATCCTGTAATAATACTGGGATTGAAGTGGTACCGCAAAACTGGACAAGTTGTTAAGCTCTGATATGTGAAAAAT
>CAXBLS010000138.1:0-8734 GCA_963976585.1 uncultured Kordiimonadaceae bacterium | reverse complement strand
AGCTAAGTTAGCTGGAATATTGTGGCGTAAAATCCGAAGGAGATGATCGCCGATCAGCAGATAACAGTGACGGCGAACAGAACAAGCAGGAAACCGTCTCGACTGAGGAAGTGCCGATAAAAACGGCCGACGACTTCCTTCAGGAAACCGCACCTGTGAGCACTCAGAATGATGCACCACTTGATACGGATTATAACGAGCTTTACGACGATAATAGCTTCTCGGATAACATAGGCGCCATGCCGACCCAAAATCTTGGTCTTAACGGCAGCAACCAGATCACGGGCGGAGCTGGAAACTTTGACTTCACCGAAAGTTCCGCCGAGCAAAAACAATCAGGCCCGGTTTCTCTCAAAAATCACCTCGAAAGCCAACTTGTCCTGATACAGGCTGAGCCTTACGAAAAAGTTATCATCCAATATCTGATCGGTCTGATGGATGAAGCAGGTTATATCAACGAAAAAACACCACTCATTGCGGAGCGATGTGGCTGCACCGAAGAGGACGTAGAGCGCATATTTGAGATCGCTCAAACCATGGAACCACTCGGCGTCTTCGCACGAAGCCTGGGAGAGTGTTTGAAAATTCAACAGATTCAGGCTGACCGCTACGATCCGGTCATGGCCATTTTCCTTGATCACCTTGAAATGCTCGGCGAACGAAAATTTAATGAACTGCGCCGCCTGTGCAAGGTAAGCAAAGAAGACTTCCTCGATATGATGGAGGAAATTAAAGCACTTAATCCAAAACCGGGCCTGGAGTATGGTGAGGACATTGTCTACACCGTCGTCCCAGATGTTTACGTCAGAAAAACATCAAAGGGAAAATGGTTTGTCGAACTTAACAGCGAGAGCCTGCCCAAAGTTCTGATGAACAACCGCTATCTCAATGAAATTGGCGAAAAGGCGATAAAAAAGGAAGACAAAGAGTATATTGATGAATGCACAACCAAGGCTAATTGGCTTGTTCGTGCACTCGATCAACGAGCAAGAACCATCCTCAAAGTCTCCAGCGAGCTTGTGCGCCTGCAGAGAAAATTCCTCGACGATGGCATCCAGTATCTGGCGCCTATCAACCTCAAAACCATCGCAGAAGCCATTGAGATGCACGAAAGCACAGTGAGTCGTGTAACAGCCAACAAATATATTGCAACACCAAGAGGAATATTCGAAATGAAATTCTTCTTCACCAATGCGATCGGGTCGTTGGATAGTGACAATCAATATTCATCCAAATCCATTAAGTATAGAATCAAACAACTTATTGATGACGAAGACCCTAAGAAAATTTTATCTGATGATAAGATCGTTGAAATGATTAGAGGCGAAGGCATTGATATTGCAAGGAGAACCGTGGCAAAATACAGAGAATCCTTAGAAATACCGTCTTCAATAATAAGAAGAAGAATGAAGAACCCCGTCCTCTAAATAATAATATAGAGAGCTAAATTACAGATAGCGTTTACTCTCATAGGAACGGGAAATATTGAAGTCATAACACAACGTGACTTTGTAGAAAATGCGGGAATTTCGTGAAAACTTGACAGATTGGTCACTTGACACTACTTTCCGCCACCTTATATCGGTGCTGGTTTTTGCACAGAAACATTTTAGCTATCTGAGATAGGATCTGAATCAAAATGAGAATTACTATAACTGGAAGACAAATCGATGTTGGCGCATCACTCAAAGAACATATTGAAGCAAGACTAGAGGGAAGCGTAAAGAAATATTTCAGTCATACAATTGAAGGCGATGTGACGCTGTCGAAAAATGCTCATTTATTCCGCGCTGATTGTAAAATCCATATTGGACATGGCATTTATCTTCAATCAAGTGACGAAGAAACAGAAATTTACGCAGCCTTTGATGCCGCAGCAGATAAGATGGAAACACGGTTACGTCGCTATAAAAGGCGCATTACCAATCATCACAAAGAGAGAGGCAGCGCCAAAGAAGATACCAGAGCCGCCTATAACGTGTTCGACGTTTCAGATACCAAAGAGGTGGAACCAGAAGGCAGTATGCCGGTTATTGTCGCAGAAATGGACATGGATATCCCGGAAGTTACTGTTAGTGACGCGGTTATGAGGCTTGACCTTGGCGAACTTCAGACGCTCATGTTCCGAAATAGTGGTCATGGCGGCATTAATGTCGTATATAGGCGACCGGATGGCAACATCGGCTGGATCGATCCCAAAACGTCATAAATCGCCCCCATAAACAACAAGAGACCTATCCACATGGATATTTCAAATTTGATAAATATGGACACCATCTTTCCAAAGCTTAAAGCAAGCAGTAAAAAGCAGCTTTTGCAGGAACTTGGTAATATTGCCAAGAACAGAATCGGCCGACCAGTATTCGAAATTGCAAACGTTCTCATGGAACGAGAGCGCCTAGGCTCGACTGGTGTTGGTCATGGTGTGGCCATTCCGCATGGCCGTTTTGCCGAGCTGGATCAAATTTGCGGTATCTTTGCCAAGCTTGATAAGCCAATCAATTATGATGCGTTGGATGATCAGCCTGTAGACCTAGTTTTTCTTCTTTTGGTACCAGAAGAAGCAGGTGCAGATCATTTAAAGGCGCTGGCAAAAATATCCCGTGTTCTACGTAATCAATCTGTTTGTGAAAAACTCAGAGGAACCGATAGCGGCGACGCTATATACGCAATCCTCAATTCTGCACAAGCTGCATAAAAAAAAACACTCCGCAATTTGCATTGCGGAGTGTTATAATTTCTCTATCTTAAATTCTAAAGAACACCTTCGTCCTGCAGCTGTGGAGGAAGTTCTTCTCTATATTTAAACTGGTCAGCCAGGTTCTTGTCTTGGTTTGATTCCGGAAGATCACCCTCGGCCACTTCTGGTGGGCGGACCCAACAATCAGTTCCAAGTTCCTGAATCTTCTGACAAGCAACACGGGCTTCTTCATAGCTTGTAAGCGGGCCCGCATTAAGTCTGTAGTAATAACCGTTTGGTTGCGTATCACGGTCACCAAAATCGATCTCTGAACGGCGTGGCTCAAGCTGACCAATAATGTCAAAATACTTGGCCTTAAGCTTGTCCCAACCTGGGCGAAGCTCCGCTTTAGTTCTGTAAGCTGCGATTTGCAACGCCCAACCTTCTGGACCAAGAAGTGCCGGTACACCGTCATCTTCAGGCTCTGGTTCTGGCGTTGGCACAACAATAGCGACTGGCTCTGGCGGTACTTCGACAAGTCGTGCGACCGTAATCGCCTTGGTCAGCTCATTATCATCGTTGTTGTAGGTTTCATTAGCCGCTTTGGTTAAATCTGTCATATCGCTACCAGATTGATTAAGCACAGCATCAAAACGGTCATCAGACGACAGGTTGCTAAGAATGCGGTAATAATTCAAGTTGTCATCAGAAATATCAGGTCCACTATCAATGGAAAGAAGTCTTGCTGACATTAATTCATTTCCGGAAAGTGCGTAAGCCATCGCAAGGTTTTGACGGTGTGTTGCACCGGCATCTTTATGTTGAGCAGCTTGTTTCAGGATTGAAATTGATTGATCATGGCGCGATTGCAGTGCAAGCGATAGACCATAATTATTTAACAGTTTGAGGTTATCAGGATCAACCGCAAGACCGTCTTTGTAAACTTCAAGTGACGCCTCGCGGTGTCCCTGCATGTCCAGAGCAAGCGCGAGTGAACTCATCGCATCCACATCACGCGGGCTCAAACGCACAGCTTGCTGTAAAAACGGAAGTGCACGTGTTGGACGGTTTAAGGCAAGATAACTGGAACCAAGGCCTTTAAGTGCACGTGTATTCGCACCGTTCTTGCCAATGGCTTTCTGATAAGCGTCATTTGCATCATTATATTGACCAATAGCCGCGAGGCTGTCACCCAACCCAACAAGTGGTGCCGCGCTTGAGCTATCCCAGCGATGTGCACGTCTATAAAGTGGTATAGCCGCGTTATGGTCGCCTTGCTCCGCCATCTCACTTGCCAGCGCTAAAAAGCTATTATCCGACATATTGGCTTCAACCGCTTCCATACGTGTCAGGCTATCGTCTTGTTTATAGACCGCTGTAGTCTGGTTACCAAAATTACTACTGTTGGAGCATGCAGTCATAAAAATTGAGAGTGCTAATACGACAAAAGGTTCAAATCTAAACTTTCGTCTTATATCTATTTTTAAGTCTTCATTTACGCTCTGGTTTGTCATAATAAATTCCAATTCGACTAAACTTGTCAGTTTTTCTTGTTAATTTGTAAGACTGTTATAATCACTCAAACCACATACTTTCTTGTCTTCATTCAGATACATATCCAATGCTGCGGAAATAATTTCCTGACAGCTTTTTCTTGAATAAGCGGCATATAACCTCAATTTTAAATGGTCATCCTGCTCCATCCTAAGGGTCATCGCGATACGCTTCGCTGCTTTATCCGTATTCTCAAGCACTGTCTTTTCAACTTTGACAGCAGACGGAGCTTTACTTACCTCTGATTTTTCAGCCACCTTTGGCTCAACTTTTGGCTCGGTAGCACTAAGAACTTTGTTATATTGACGTTTGGTAACGTCATTTATTTCTTTAACCGCTTTTACAAATCCGTTGTGATCTGACGTTTCAGCTTTAAAATCCTGATGAGTTGTACGGGAAACCTTACTCTGTGTCTGCTGCGCATCAAAAGCCTGTATGGTCAGACGGTGATCCGTGTGGGCAGGAAGGGCTGATCCTTTTCTCGCAAGGAGTATACCCGATAGGCGTGCTTCTTTTTTTACTGAACTCATAACTCTACCCCTTATTACCCTTCTGCCTGACGACGACCGAAACCAGCAGCTTGTGACGGAGCACGTCTAAGCTGTTGAGCTTGATGTTGGAAAACAATCCTTCTAAAGTTTTTCTCCAGACGGTCACTGACATAATCCCAAAGATCAGCCACTTCCTTGGCTGATTTTGAATTTGGATTAATTTCCATCACTGTTCTTCCGTCGATCATACTTGAGGCAAAATCCGTCCGCTGATGAATAGTTGCAGGTGATACCGTGCCATGCTGTGAAAGTGCGATAGCTGCATCACTGGTAATTCTTGCACGCGGGGTAGCGGCGTTAATAACAAACATAAATGGCTTGTCACTTCTGTCAGCAAGCTCCACCGTTGCACCAGCAGCGCGAAGGTCATGGGGACTAGGACGTGTTGGAATAACAATCAAATCAGATACCGCAATCACGCTCTGGATCGCTAATGTGATGGCAGGCGGCGTATCAATGATTGCCAGTTTAAAACCCTGCTCACGAAGTTGATCAAGATCGGAAAGAAGTCTGGACACATTGGTTTGTGCGAAGGCCGGCGTCGCCGCTTCACGTTCGTTCCACCAGGCTGTTAAACTGCCCTGCGGGTCCGTATCGACAAGAACAACTGGCCCTGCGCCAGCAAGTTCTGCCTGAACGGCCAAATGTCCACTTAAGGTCGTTTTACCTGACCCACCTTTTTGAGATGTTACTGCTAGTACACGCATTAATCTTACCCCGGTTTAAATTTACTAAATGTGAGAAGTGTGAGAAACCATAGACTCACCCAAACCACTTAACCTTTGCATAATGCATGATATATCTTAATAAATCGTAAAATAGACGAGATAGAACGGCACCCTAAGTCATTGAAAAATATAATTTAATTAATAAAAGTTTAACTAAATTCTATATTGAAGTGTCAAAGAAGATCTAATTCGAGAGCAAGTAAACCGGCACAAGGCCACGGACAGAATTGCACACATAAAGCCGATCTGCATCTTTCAAGTCTTTGGGGTAAATGACTTTTTCATTCACTATAAGGGCATCATCCGTGAGCAGTTTTTGCCTGTAGATTCCCGGCAAAAGCCCGCATTCAGTGGGTGGAGTATAATAAATACCGTTCTTTTCAAGTAGAATATTGGTAAAGCTCCCTTCCGTCAGTTCACCTCGTTCATTGGTAAACAGAACTTCAAAGCACCCTCTTTCGGCCTTATATTTTTTAAACTCGGTCGTGTAATGGTCACGAAACGTTGTTTTATGAAAATAAAGCGGATCATTACTGTTGGTGGCGACATTTGAAACAATCACGGTTTTATCCGTTTCATTCCCGGGCGGTTCAATCTTTTCAGACGTAATGGAAATTGTCCCACGTTTTGAAAGCAACATACGAACTTTGCACATTTGATCTGATATATATTTTGCATGGAGTTCCAACATGCTCTCTGCTGAGCTACGGTCAAAGACAAACGAAAAATACTGCGCTGATTTTTCGAGCCGCTCCATATGACTATCAAGCGAACGATACCCGCCATTCGCTGTCCAAAGAAAACTTTCAATAAGATCAAAGACCGGATATTCCTTGGTTAAAAACTCTGCCTTTAGCAAGCTTTCATCATATTCGCTAGTTGCCTGTGAATCTGCGACGATTGCTCCGCCGATACCAAGCTCCCCTCTGCCCGAATGATCAATGGTAGCAGTCCTGATCGGCACACTGAAACACATATCCCCGTCTGGAGTAAAATACCCAATTGCACCCGTATATATGCCGCGCTCCGCCCCCTCCAATTCATCAATTATTTCCTGCGCCCTTATCTTTGGTGCCCCAGTCACTGAACCACATGGAAAAATTGACGTCATGACTTCAACAGCCGACTTTCCTGCGCTGACCTCAGCTTGAATGGTTGATGTCATGGTAAAAAGGGTGCGGTACTTTTCAACTTCATATAGCTGATTGACATTCACCGACCCACGTTCTGCCAATTTTGAGAGATCATTTCTAAGCAGATCAACAATCATCAGGTTTTCCGCACGCTCTTTATCACTATTATATAAGGTGTCCGCGCATATTTGATCTTCTGCAGGTGTCCTGCCTCTTCTACAGGTCCCTTTCATCGGTTTGACAATGAGTGTTTGACCCTTTTTTCTGATGAATAGCTCTGGGCTTAGGGATAGGACCGTAAGCGCATCACTTTCTATATAGGCCGCATATTCAACGGCCTGGGCCCCTCGAAGAGCCGCATAGAGCGACTTTGTCGATCCTTTAAAATCAAATAAGGCTTTCTGGGTATAATTGACCTGATAAATATCGCCGGCCTTGAGATAGTCCTGAATTCGGTTAAAGGATTTTTCGTAACTTTCTTTATCCTGGCTCATACGTAAATTCGAAAGCTCATACGCGGAACTATCCTCAAAGCCTTGCCAATAGTTGTCCGCTGAGCGGGTATCTAATACTTTTCGCGTTTCATAAACACCCATATGGATAAACGGCACACCTGACTTCTCTGGCACCAGCGGCCTTAATTTACCTTCAAAACAGAGACTGGCTTCATAGCTGATCCAGCCAGCGACATGATACCCACGAGCAAGTGCGTCTTTGATGCTTGCTATACCGTCTTTTAAATCATCCGCTTTGGTAATAGAAATAATCTCGGTAGGCTTATCATAAACATACGCTGCCTCACGCTTAGAAGACGTCCGGTTATTTTCCAGAAACAATGAAAGTGTAGCCTTAGTGGCCATCTGATAACCCTGTATTAATAATTAAAGGCGCAGCAAAAACCGCGACTTCAATAGAAATATAGAGAATTCGTCCTTAAGAAAAGACCTATTATAAATCTTCGATAAAAGCGACCATGCGCTTGCGTTCTGCCTGTGTCGGTAAACGCCCACGAAGCGCACCAATATTATCAACCACGTGATAATCATTGATGGTACCGGGGATAATCACCGTTATATCCTCATGACCAAGAATAAACTTAAGGAAAAATTTACCCCAGCTATCGACGCCAAAATCTTTGGCCCACTCGGGGATTTCAAGTCCGGCCCCAGCTGTTGGCCCAAAAAGCCCTCCCCGTGCAAACGGCACATTGATCATGACCGCCACACCATGCTCGCGCGCCGCCGGAAGCACTCTTTGTTCAATAGAACGATTGAGCAAATTATAATGACACTGAATAAAATCTATTTTGTTATTTTCAATTACCTTTGCTGCTTCTTCATTTTGACTGTCTCTGAAATGGGTAATACCCACATATCGAACCTTACCGTCTTCTTTAAGGGCATTGATAGTCTCAAGATGCTCTTCAGTGCCGCGAAGGTTATGAACCTGCAATAAATCAAAGCGATTGGTTTTTAGGTCTTTAAAGGATTGGGTATTTTGATCAATACCGTCCTGCTTGCCCCCGCGAACACTGGTTTTGGTTGCGAGAAAGCATTTATCACGTGCACCCAACTCATCAAGAGCGCGGCCGACGATTTTTTCCGCGTCACTGTAAGTTGGCGACGTATCAATCACTGTACCACCCTCCCTGAATAGAGCTTCAATAGCATTTTTCCGTTTATTAAAATCTGCTGTTATATCACCAAATTCAAGTGCAGTTCCCAGCCCCACAGCGGGAATTTGTTCCCCCGTTGAGTGGATCGTGCGGTGAAGCAAGTCACTCGACTGGGCACTCGCCGAGCTCGCAAGCCCGGTCGTTGCAAGAAGTCCTGCCCCTGCGGCGGCGCCACTTAGTTTCAAAAACTCTTTTCTCGTCATATTTTTATGGTTCATTGTTATCTCCCATTATTCATTATAGATCTGCGATGTATTTTAGCATTCTTGTTCGTTCAGCTTCAATGGGCAAACGCCCGCGAAGGGCGCCAAGGTTATCAATAACGTGATAATCATTGACCGTACCGGGAATTGCAACCGTGACATCCGGGTGAGCAAGAATAAATTTCAAGAAAAATTTAGCCCATGTGTCGG
>CAXBLS010000137.1:0-8756 GCA_963976585.1 uncultured Kordiimonadaceae bacterium | reverse complement strand
CACGGTCGCGACTTTCACCGTGGATATGTTCAAACATATGCAGGCAGTGGGCGCGGCCCCGATCAAACAGGTCAACATAATCTTCCTGAAGCTCGAAAAGGTCCGTTGCACTTAGATAGTCACAAAACGCGAGAACTTTTTTCATGGTGCGCTTGGGCAGGAAGTTCTCCTGCTTCAGCACGTCTTTAATATCGGACATGTTGTCGATCAGCTCCTGTTTAGGGTAAGAAAGAAGCAGTCCTAGAATTTTAAAGGTTTTCATGATGAACTCCTCACTTTCCCGCTCATAGTGTTCTTGTGGGTTGAGGCGCCAAACAAATTGGTACGGCCCTCCCCACCGGAACAACCATTTCCGAAGCTAAACCCGCAAGACGAACGTGTCTCGAAGGCAATTTCATTGTCAAATAGTGTTTCACCAGCATATTCGCGGTGATTGGTCGGAATGACAAAGCGGTCTTCATAGTTGGCAAGAGCCATAATGCGGTACATATCATCAAGGGTGTTCTCATCAAGACCAACCGCATCCAGAATTTCCTGATTGCGGACGTTATCGACGGATACTCCGCGCATATATTCACGCATTGCCATCATGCGCTGTAGCGCAAATTCTACTGGCTCTACCTTGCCAGCAGTAAGCATGTTGGCAAGGTATTTAACCGGAATTCGAAGATCTTCGGTGTTAGGAATAACACCACTTCTTGACAGTTTGCCTTCTTCCATGGCGCTTTGTACCGGTGAAAGCGGTGGAATATACCAAACCATTGGCAGTGTGCGGTATTCAGGATGAAGTGGGAAGGCCACTTTCCAGTCCATAGCCATTTTGTAAACAGGGCTATTTTGGGCGGCTTCCATCCAGCTTTCAGGAATGCCATCTTTCTTGGCCTGTCTGATAACTTCTGGATCGTTGGGATCAAGGAACACATCAAGCTGCGCTTCATAGAGGTCTTCTTCATTCGCTGTTGACGCAGCGCTTTCGATTTTGTCGGCATCATAAAGAAGCACACCAAGATAACGGATGCGGCCCACGCATGTTTCAGAACATACGGTTGGCTCACCCGCTTCAAGACGCGGATAACACATAGTACATTTTTCCGACTTGCCACTGTTCCAGTTGAAATAGATCTTTTTGTAAGGACAGCCACTGACACACATGCGCCAGCCGCGACATTTATCCTGATCGATAAGAACAACACCGTCTTCCTCGCGCTTATAGATCGCGCCACTTGGACACGATGCTACGCAAGTTGGATTCAGGCAATGTTCACAGAGACGCGGCAGATACATCATGAACGTATTGTCAAATTCACCGTAAATCTCTTTTTCGATATCTTTGAAGTTGTAATCTTTTGAGCGTTTGGAAAATTCGCCACCGAGGATTTCTTCCCAGTTGGGTCCCCATTCAGCTTTTTCCATTTTCTCACCAGTGATCATTGAATGCATCCGCGCGGTTGGCGGTGTTTTCACTTCTGGAGATTTCTGCAAGCGCTCATATTCAAATGTGAACGGCTCGTAATAATCGTCAATCTCCGGCAGATCGGGGTTGGCAAATATTTTGGAAAGGATGCGGAATTTACCGCCAAGTTTTGGCTTAATTTTCCCGTCGCCGAGACGAACCCAGCCACCATTCCATTTGTCTTGATTTTCCCAGTCGCGGGGATAGCCGATGCCAGGTTTGGTTTCAACATTATTGAACCACGCATATTCAACCCCTTCACGGGATGTCCAGACGTTTTTACAAGTCACCGAACATGTATGGCACCCAATACATTTATCGAGATTAAGAACCATACCAATTTGTGCACGTATCTTCATTATGCTAACTCCTCATGATTTAACAGACCTCTGGAGTCTAACTTTTCATTTCCGGTTGGTTCGTCCATCCAGTCCACTTTATTCATTTTGCGAACCAATACGAACTCATCGCGGTTGGAGCCTACGGTACCGTAGTAGTTGAAACCGTAGGAAAGTTGTGCATAGCCACCGATCATATGGGTTGGCTTAACAGTGGCGCGGGTAACCGAGTTATGAATACCGCCGCGTTTACCTGTTGATTCTGCCGCCGGAGTATTGATGATTTTTTCCTGTGCGTGATACATCATGCACATGCCGTCCATGACACGCTGGGAAACAACGGCTCGGGCCGCGATAGCGCCGTTGGTGTTATAAAATTCAACCCAGTCATTGTCTTCAACATCAATTTTCTGAGCATCGTTTTCACTGATCCAGATAATTGGTCCGCCGCGGCTTAGGGTAAGCATAAGCAGGTTTTCTGAATAGGTGCTGTGAATGCCCCATTTTTGATGCGGAGTAAGAAAATTAAGGGCGATTTGCTTGTTGCCGTTATCATACTCTGCCAGCATTGGTTTAATGGTTTTGGTGTTAATCGGCGGCTTGTAAACACAGAATCCTTCACCAAAATCACGCATCCAGCTGTGATCCTGATAGAATTGTTGCCGGCCCGTAAGGGTCCGCCACGGAATAAGCTCATGAACATTGGTGTAACCCGCATTGTAGCTTACATGCTCATCCTCAAGGCCTGACCATGTTGGTGAAGAGATGATCTTTCTTGGTTGAGCCTGAATATCACGGAAGCGAATCTTCTCGTCTTCTTTTGGAAGAGCAAGATGCTTATGTTCGCGTCCAGTGAATTTTTCAAGCGCACCCCATGCCTTCACGGCCACATGGCCATTTGTTTCAGGAGCAAGCGAGAGGACAACCTCTGCAGCATCGATATCGGTTTCGATTTTCGGCATGCCTTTTGAGACACCCTCATCAGTAACAACCTTATTAAGTTCACCAAGGAATTTATATTCAGTTTCAGTATTCCAGGCGATCCCCTTGCCACCGTTTCCGATTTTGGTCATCAGTGGGCCGAGGGATGTAAACTTCTTATAAGTATCAGGATAGTTTCTGACCACGTCCACATATGCTGGCATTGTTTTACCCGGAATGGCATCAACTTCGCCTTTGTGCCACTCTTTAACGTCAGTGGCCTGTGCCAGTTCACCGGGAGTATCATGAAGGATCGGCAGGGCGACCACATCAGTTTCCTCGCCAAGATGACCCACGCAAAGTTCAGAGAATTTTTTCGCGAACCCTTTGTAGATATCCCAGTCACTGCGGCTTTCCCAAGCAGGGTCTACGGCACGGGAGAGAGGATGGATAAACGGATGCATATCAGATGTATTGAGATCATTTTTCTCATACCATGTCGCGGATGGCAGCACGATATCAGAGTAGACGCATGTTGTAGACATTCTGAAATCAAGTGTTACAACAAGATCAAGTTTTCCTTCTGGGGCGTCATCAACCCATTCGACTTCTGATGGCTTGGCAGCGCCACGGGCGCCAAGGTCTTTACCCATAACGCCATTTTGCGTGCCGAGTAGATATTTCAGCATATATTCATGGCCTTTACCACTTGAGCCGAGAATATTGGAGCGCCAGATAAACATGTTTCTTGGGAAGTTCTTCGGATTATCCGGTGCTTCACAAGACATGCGTAGTGATTTTTCTTTCAGGCGCTGCGAGATATATTCCGCACTGGTTTTGCCGGCCTCTTTGGCAAGCTTGGTAAGCTCAAGCGGATTTTCTTCGAGCTGTGGTGCAGATGGAAGCCAGCCCATACGCTCTGAACGCACGTTACAGTCTATGAGAGAGTAATCTTTCCACTTTTCTTTATCAGCAAGTGGAGAAAGAATTTCATCAACGCCCAGCTTCTCATAACGCCACTGACTTGAGTGGTTATAGAAGAATGAGGTGCTGTTCATATGACGCGGTGGTCTGTTCCAGTCGAGAGCAAAGGCAAGCGGTTGCCAGCCGGTTTGTGGACGGAGTTTTTCCTGACCCACATAGTGAGCCCAGCCACCGCCGGATTTACCGATACAACCACACATCACCAGCATATTAATAATGCCGCGATAGTTCATGTCCATATGGTACCAGTGATTGATCGCCGCGCCGAGGATCACCATAGAGCGTCCACGGGTTTTATCAGCATTATCGGCAAATTCACGAGCGATCGTGATAACTTTTTCACGGGATACGCCAGTGATTTTTTCCTGCCAGGCTGGTGTATAAGGCGCGTCATCATCAAATGATTTGGCTAGGCTTTCCCCGCCGAGACCCTGATCAACACCGTAGTTTGCAACCATCAAATCGAAAACCGTTGCGACCAGCACTTCACCGTCTTTGGTTTGAACTTTGCGGGCCGGAATTTTATGTATCAATATGCTGCTATGATCTGTCGCATTGAAAATAGGTTGATCATTTTCAAGGTTCCCGAAATAGGGAAAACAGACATCAACCACATCGTCATGCTTAGAGACGAATGATTTTTCTGGCCAGATTTCTTTACCATTTGCAACATTTTTCGCTTCGAGGTTCCAATTCTTTTCTTCGCCCCAGCGCGAACCAATGGTGCCGTTTGGTACGACCACCTCGTTTGTGTTGGCATCGATAGCACAGGTTTTCCACTCGGGATTATTATCCTGTCCAAGATTGTCATCAAAATCACCTGCCCGAAGCGTGCGGCCAGCAACCAACCCACCTTCTGTTTCATCAAGCCTGACAAGGAACGGCATGTCAGAATAAAGGCGACAATATTCATCGAAATAGTCACTTTTGCCGTCCACATGGAACTCTTTTAAGATCACATGACCAAACGCCATGGCAAGGGCACTATCGGTTCCTTGTCTCGGGTTAAGCCACATGTCTGAAAGCTTGGCCACTTCACTATAGTCTGGTGTGATGGCGACCGTTTTGGTTCCCTTGTAGCGCACTTCTGTGAAGAAGTGAGCATCAGGGGTTCTGGTTTGCGGCACGTTTGAGCCCCAAGCCATAATATAGTTTGAATTATACCAGTCTGCACTTTCCGGAACGTCCGTTTGCTCACCCCAAACTTGAGGCGATGCTGGTGGAAGGTCACAGTACCAGTCGTAGAAACTCATGCATGTACCGCCGATGAGCGATAGGTAGCGACTACCAGCCGCATAAGAAACCATAGACATAGCAGGAATGGGAGAGAAGCCAATGATTCTATCGGGGCCATATTTTTTAGCAGTATAAATATTGGCTGACGCGATAATTTCATTGACTTCGTCCCACTCAGCCCGGACAAATCCACCAAGACCACGGGCTGACTTGTAGCTTTTGGCTTTCTCTTGATTTTCAACGATATTTTCCCAAGCGACAACAGGATCGCGGTAGACATTCCGCCTTTCGCGCCACAATTTCAGAAGACGACTTCTGATCATGGGATATTTAACCCGAGCGGAACTATATAGATACCAGCTGTAACTGGCGCCACGGGCGCAGCCACGCGGCTCATGATTTGGAAGATCGGTTCTGGTTCTCGGGTAATCCGTTTGTTGGGTTTCCCAGGTGACCAAACCTCCTTTGACGTAAATCTTCCAGCTACAGGAACCTGTGCAGTTAACGCCGTGTGTTGAGCGAACGACTTTATCGTGCGCCCAGCGACCTCTATATGCCTTTTCCCAGGATCGGTTTTCACTTGTGGTAATGCCGTGGCCATCTGAAAAGGGCTCGGGCTTCTCCCCGGAAAAGAATGTAAGTTTATCTATAAAGTGGCTCATTTTAATATCTTTCTGTTGTCGTTTGGTGGACTTTGACCGTTAAAATTAAGGGTTCTTCACGTATGCGCCCGGGCGGAGATAAAACCACCAGTTTATGAGCACACATACGCCGTAGAAGGCCGCGAAGCCATAAAGGGCATATTCCGGTGTTGCTGAGGCCATTTCCTCACCGAACACTTGTGGGATAATGAAGGCACCATAAGCGGCAACCGCTGAAGTCCAGCCAAGTACAGGTCCAGCTTGTTCTCTATCAAACACGATAGCGATTGTGCGAAAAGTTGATCCGTTGCCAATGCCGGTCGCGGCAAACAAAACAATGAACAGTGTCATGAAAGGCACAAAATATTGTTCAGGAGTTTCTGAAACGTAAGCCATTTTCATATAATAAGCGACGCCTAGGGCACAGCCGATCATAATGATTGAAACATACTGTGTTACACGGGCACCACCAAGTTTATCGGAAATCATTCCGCCAATAGGGCGGATAAGAGCGCCAATGAAGGGACCTGTCCACGCATACATAAGGGCGCTTGGTCCGTTAGGGTTGGCCGTACTATGCGTCATAACGCCATCCACCATCAAATGCTGGAAGCCGAAGATCACTTTGATTGAGAGACCAAACGCGGCTGAATAGCCAATGAAGGATCCGAAAGTCATAGTGTAAATGACAGTCATGGCCCATGTGTGTTTGTTGTTAAAGATTTTATACTGACGTTTCAGATTTTGACCAAGCTCACCCGGCATCATTCTAAGCGCATAAACGGTCAAGATGATAACGATGGGAAGAACGATCCATTTGCTGAGCCCAATACCGGATGTTGGGAGACCGTTATTAAGACTTGGCAGCATAAGCCAGTAGCCAACACCAGCAGCGATGAAACCAACGAGCAGCATAACCGTGATTTTTACGAACACGGAAATTGGATTGCCAACATTTGGTGAGACATGCTCATCAGTAATATTGTTCATTCCAAACCACCCTGCAAAAGCAAGCGGCACTAGAAACAGCAGCCATAACCACGGCGCATTGTGAATATAAGTATCAGTACCAGCCGGAATTTTACCAATAAGCGTACCGGATGTGTTGACAAGTTCCATGGGATCCCCGCCAAAGATGCTGAAAGTCATAAACAGTGGTACAAGGATCTGCATGGTTGTCACGCCAAAGTTACCAAGACCAGCATTTAGACCAAGAGAGAGGCCTTGCATTTTCTTCGGGAAGAAAAAGCTGATGTTTGACATGGATGAGGCGAAGTTACCGCCGCCGAGGCCTGAGAGGAATGCGAGAAGCTGCCATTGCCATAGAGGAGTGTTGATATCCTGTAGTGCGAAACCAGCAAGAACCGCTGGTATCATAAGTAGGGCGGTGGTGAAGAAAATAGTATTTCGACCGCCGCCTAAGCGAATGAAGAAAGTACTTGGGATACGAAGTGTTGCCCCGGTTAGGCCAGCGATAGCGGCCAATGTAAAGAGCTCTGACTTTGCAATCGGGAAGCCGAGGTTAAGCATCTGAATAGTGATGATGCCCCAGTATAGCCATACTGCGAAGCCGCAGAGTAGGCTGGGAATAGAAATCCAGAGATTGCGATTGGCTATTGCCTTGCCAGTGGATTCCCACTGTTCCTGGTTTTCAGGATCCCAATTTTTAAGATCTTGTGCCATGAGTTAGTCCTTTTTCAAGTTTCTTGTTCAATTTGGTTATGCTCGGCTTCGCTCTTGTTGCGAATGTCGGCGGTTTTTATTGTAATTCTTCGCTTTCTTTCCTAAGAGCGTCCAGCTCAGGCAAGTATCTTGGTCCACGAAGATCGGGAGATTCTCTCTTCTGCATCTGTACAATTGAAACATGCATCCATAGAAGGGCAATGCCGATCAACACAGTGAGAAGCATGAAACAGCTTGTCCAAATGCCGATCACATCGTTCATGATACCGAATGTGATGGGGAGGAAAAATCCACCAAGACCACCGATAAGGCCGACAATACCGCCAACGGACCCCACGTGATTTGGATAATAAACGGGAATATGTTTATAGACCGCCGCTTTACCAAGAGACATGAAGAACCCGAGAACAATCGTTAGGCATACAAAAAGCCAAAGCGGAATTGTAATATTAAAAGCAATCGGACCTTCGATGCCGGCAACAGTATAGTCAGTTGCCGGATAGGACATGACGAATGTACATGCGACACAAACAATGAATGTCCAGTACATAACGCGCCGAGCACCAAAGACATCTGACATCCAGCCACCAAGGGCACGGAATATACTTCCTGGGAGCGCATAAGCGGCCGCCAGCATACCGGCGGTTCCAAGTTCAAGGCCGTAAGCCCCCACATAATAGCGAGGCAGCCAAAGAGCGAGAGCGACAAAAGCACCAAACACAAAGAAATAATAAAGTGAAAAGCGCCATACCTGAAGGTTTTTCAGAGGTTCCATTTGCTCCATGAATGTGGCGTGCTTGATGCCCTCTGCCTTACGGCGACGAAGGGCGGGATCATCTTTTGTAATAATATAAAAGAGGATGCCGGTAATGAGCAGGATGATAGAGTAAACCTGTGCAACGCCCTGCCAAGCACCACCCATAGCAACAAGCAATATCGGAGCTCCGAAGTTGGTGATGGCAGCGCCAACGTTACCCATGCCGAAAATTCCGAGGGCTGTGCCCTGTCTTTCAGCAGGATACCATGTGGATACGTAGGCAATACCGACGGCAAAGCTACCACCAGCAAGACCAAGGCCCAGTGCGGCGAGAAGAAACATCGGGTAGGTTGTCACTTTGGTAAGCAGGAATGCTGCAAGCGCAGTTATAATCATCTGCAAACTGAAAACCAGGCGTCCGCCATATTGGTCAGTCCAAACGCCAAGAAAAACCCGACTGAGTGAGCCGGTTAATATTGGGGTTGCGACCAGCAAACCAAACTCGGTGTCATTTAGTCCGAGATCTGCTTTAATTTTTATGCCTATAATGGAAAATATGGTCCATACGGCAAAACAGACGGTAAACGCAAGGGTGCTCGATGTAAGAGCTCGCCTCTGTTCACCTGATGTCACATTATGTGTATTCATTTCCTCCGCCTTTCTTAAAAGTAAAAAAGTTTCTATTAGTTGTGAGTAGAGTGACAGGAAGAGGGGAAAAAAGTTTGACCAAGGTCAAGTTTGCG
>CAXBLS010000136.1:0-8837 GCA_963976585.1 uncultured Kordiimonadaceae bacterium | reverse complement strand
ACCGGACCCACCAAACCCGATAACACCGCCCAGACCGCTTCGGTTGGCCAAAAATATCTTAAACGCTTCGGCCATAGCGGCAACCGCTGTGCCGCGGTCACCTGTAAATACCGCGTTTTCCCCATCAGGATGATTGCGCGCTACTGCACTGGCTGAAATGTCAGCCTCGTTATTGTCCGAGTTTGAGGACGTGCCCAGATCAACGGTTACCGCATCCAGGCCACATTTTCTAATAAGATCACGCACAAAAAGAAGTTCAGCTTCCTTTGTGTCAAACGTACCGACAATGTAAGCGGTTTTTCCCGTCACCCTCATCCCTTTTAATTTATAGCCTAAAAAATATAAGTGTTTTCCCACACGCGGTATTGGTAAATATAGCAATTTTTATAGGAAAAAAGCGTCATTCATTCAGACACATTTCGTTTAATTGAGTGCTGTTTAATATAATTCATTGGTGTTACACCAAGTTGTTTTTTGAAGTGAGATGTAAATGCACTCTGATCATAAAAACCAAGCCTGTGCGCGGTCTCCGATATACTTAGACCGCCAGCAATCAAGAGATCACACGACTTCAATATCCGTAAATTGAGGATATATTGGTGAGCGCTGGTATTAAAAATCTGCTTAAATCTTTTTTCAAATTGGCGAACGGACAAGCCGGCAACCTTCGCCATATCATCATTACAAATCTTTTTGGTATAATTGTCCTTAAGAAATATAAGTGCCTTTGAAATATCATTAAACGGCCTGAGATTAACTGAGCTGTCCTCAAGCTTTTGAAGTGCACCACAAAGTCCCTGAACTCTTCCTCCTGCGTCAATGATTGGCACTTTGTTGCAGATAAACCATTGCTCCTCGCCCATATGATTTGGAAACAGTTCGATAATATTCAACTTGCTTTTTGCTGTCTCGAAAACTTCTGCGTCGTCTTTGCGATACTGCACCGCAAGTTCATGACTGAAAAGATCAAAATCGCTCTTGCCTTTGATCATTTCCACCTGCTCAAAACCGAAATGCTCGGCAAATAACTGGTTTGAGTTCATCAATGTACTTTGCGTGTCTTTTACAAAAAGCATCAGATCATTAATCCCATCAAAAAGATGAGAGAAATAAGGCGATGTAATGTAATTCATAGTATTTGAAATAGAAATCAGAATTCTCCTTATGACGCTTTTTTCCTAAATAAAGTACCGTATTTCCAATACAATGCAAAATAAAACTGGTTTTCTTGTAGAAAAGAATAGGGAACTTATGAATGGCGGATGAAAATGAAGTAATAGTCGTTGGTTCTGGTGCGGGTGGCGGCATGGTCGCTCATACCCTGACCAAGGCTGGTGTCAATGTTCTGCTTCTAGAAGCAGGCCGCAGATGGGAACCCGAAACTGATGCGGCAATGTTTCAACTTCCCAAGGAAGCACCACTTCGCGGCGAAGGCACTCCAGACAAAAATGACGGTTTTTTTGACGCCAATATCGGCGGCTTTGACATGCCCGGACAGCCATATAAATACTCGAAAGAAAAATTTAGATGGTGGCGTTCCCGTCAGCTCGGTGGGCGTACTCATCATTTTGGCAGGCAGACTCCAAGATATGGGCCCGAAGATTTCAAAATGTTTTCCATGACGGGCCGCGAAGTTGACTGGCCTTTTTCTTACGAAGATATAGAGCCATACTATGACCGGGTTGAGACCATAATGGGAAACTTTGGTCCTGACGCCGACGAGGCGGTCTATAATTCACCGCAATCACCCAATCATATTCGGCAAAAGCCGCCCGCGCCAAGAGCAAGCGAAATGCTGTTTGAAAAAGCACTCAAAAAAATGGGCATTAAAACTATGGCCCATCCAACAGCAATATTAACGTCGCCCCTTAATGGGCGCGATGCCTGTTTTTATGCCACCAACTGTATCCGGGGCTGCTCCATCGGTGCCGCCTTTGATAGTGTCACAGCTTATATCAAACCGGCCGAAGAAACTGGCAAATTAAGAATTCAAACTCAATCTGTTGCGTACCAAGTTCTTACTGATGAGACCGGAAAGAAAGCCACCGGTATCCGTTATATCGACACTGAAACAGGCGAGCACAGAGAAATAAACGCAAAGGTCGTCGTTCTCGCACCTGGGGCCATGGAAAGTTCACGCATTCTTCTAAATTCGAAATCGGAAAAAGCCCCGAACGGCCTCGCCAATTCCAGCGGCATGGTCGGTAAATGTATTTCAGACACACTCTTCACGTCTCTTTGGATACATGTGCCGGAGCTCGACTACGCGCCGCCTCATAACGAGGACGGCGTTTCGCAGCCTCATGTTTATGCCCCTTGGTGGCTTCACGGCGAGGAGAAGGAAAAAGCTGGTGCAGATTTTTCAAGTGGATATAAAATTGAAGTGGATCCTTATCGAGGTGGCCGCTTCGGCCCGCCGTCCATGAACGCAACCTTTCGCATTATGTTACACGGTCAAAAAGGCCTCTACGGTAAGAAGCTGAAAGATCACATGCGCCGCTACTATGGTTCACTGCTTGGCATTCGCACGCTTGGCGGGATGTCGGTAAATGAAAACTGCTACCTGACTATCGATCCAAACACCAAGGATAAATGGGGCATTCCGGTGCCTGATTTTCACTGGCAGTGGTCAGATGAGGATTTCCGCCGCGGCGAACATATGAATAAAACCCTCCATGAACTTGCAAAAAACATGGGAGCGACCGTAATTTTTGACGCATGGGAGAAATCACGCAAGGCCGGTAAAGTTATGGAAGTTGGCGGTGAAGTTAATCATGAAATTGGCGGTTGTCGCATGGGAGATGATCCTAAGACTTCTGTTCTTAATCAATATTCTCAGACATGGGATGTGAATAACCTTTATGTCACAGACGGCGCGCCGTTTGTAACCCATGTTGAAAAAAATCCGACACTGACCATCATGGCTATGGCCATGAGAGCGGCAGATAATATAATCGATCGTTTAAAGGGAGACGACCTATGAGTAGCGAAAAACTAAGCCCCAATCGCAGACGTGTTCTAAAATTGATGGCTGTTACAGGCGCATCAGCAGCTTATTTGAGCAACTATCCTCATGCAGCTGAAGCGCAGCCCCGCAGCGAGGGATATGGTCAAGATGTTGATGTCAACAATCCGGTTGTCACTTGGGATAAAACGCTAGATGACAACCAGCTCAAAAACCTGACGGTGATTGGCGATCTGGTAATTCCCGCTGATGATAGGTCGCCGAGCGCAGGTCTTCTCAATATCACAGACTTTGTTGATGAATGGGTCAGCGCCCCCTATCCGGATCAACAAAAAGACCGCGATACAATCGTTAGCGGGCTCGCACGCCTCAATGGCCGCGCCAAGGAGAATGACGCGCGCTATTTTTATAATTTAGCCGCCAGTCAACAGGCGGCGATGTTTGATGCACTAGCGAAGTCTGTCGAAACTGGAAAGGCGAGCGAACACGACGACCTTTTCTTTGAGCGTTTGATCTATCTCTATGTGGGCGGATATTACACCACCGACGAAGGTATGGAAGATATCGGTTATGCGGGTAACGTACCGCTTGATAGTTTTGACGGACCGCCAGAAGAAATTCGCAAACTGATTGGTGTTTAAAAGGGAATAGATTATGGCAGAAAATCATGATGTAATCGTTGTAGGGTCTGGCGCCGGTGGCGGCATGATGATCCATACCCTTACCCAAGCAGGCGTAAGCGTGCTTCTAGTGGAAGCAGGCAGGGAATATGACCCGGAAACAGAGGCGGCGATGTTCCAGCTTCCACGTGAAGCACCACTTCGCGATCAACGAACACCCGATAAAAATTCTGGCTTTTTTGATGCCACCGTCGACGGCGGCTTCGACGTCAAAGGGCAGCCCTACACAACAGAAGGGGAAGGATTTAAATGGTGGAGAGCCCGACAACTAGGCGGCAGAACCCATCATTTTGGCCGGCAAACACCCCGTTACGGCCCCGATGATTTTAAAAGCAAAACCAACACAGGCCGCGGCGAAGATTGGCCGGTATCTTACGACGACATGGAACCCTATTATGACCGGGTTGAGGAAAGTATGGGCCTTTTTGGCCCAGATCCGGACGGTACAGTTCATAATTCACCGCAATCCCCTAATCATATTCGGCAAAAGCCCCCTGCACCACGTGCAAGTGAACTAATCTTTGCCAAGGCATGCGAAAAAATGGGCATTAAAACCATGGCCCACCCGACAGCGATCTTAACATCGCCACTTCATGGCCGGGATGCCTGTTTTTACGCAACAAACTGTATTCGCGGCTGCTCCATTGGTGCAGCATTTGACAGTGTCACCTCCTACATTAAACCGGCAATAAAAACAGGAAAACTAACGATCCTGACAAATGCCGTGGTTTATAAAGTTCTGGTGGATGATGCTGGCGACAAGGCAACGGGCGTTCGTTATATTGACCGCAAAACTGGAAAACATATCGACGTTCATGCACGCGTCGTGGTGCTTGCACCAGCCGCGATGGAAACAAACCGCATTTTGCTCAATTCCAAAACAGACAAGGCACCGAACGGCCTTGCCAACTCATCAGGTAATGTGGGCAAATATCTTTCCGACACAACAGGTGCTGGTCTTCCCATTCAGATTCCTGCACTTGAAAATCTACCCCCGCACAACGAAGACGGCGTATCCCAACCTCATCTTTACGCCCCATGGTGGCTCCATGGTGACGATAAGAAAAAAGGCGGTGATGCTGACTTCATTGGTGGCTATAAGCTTGAAGTTAGCCCTTACGGCGGAGGCCGTTTTGGCCCGCCCGGTATGGAAGACACTTTTCGTGGTATGTTGATGGGTAAAAAAGGTCTCTACGGCAAAAAACTGAAGTCCTATATGCGCCGCTATTATGGTTCAACCATGACCATCCGCTGTCTCGGCAGCATGACAGTAACGGCAGATAACCGTTTGACTATTGATCCGGTCGTAAAAGATAAGTGGGGCATTCCGGTGCCTAAATTCAACTGGAAATGGTCAGATGAGGACTTCAAACGTACGTCACATATGTATGACACCCTTCATAAGCTTGCTGAAAATATGGGGGCTATTGTGCTTGAAGATGGGTTTTCCGAAAGGCGTAAAGCCGGAAAACTGAGCGGCCCCGGCGGCGGTACCAACCACGAAGTGGGTGGATGTCGCATGGGCGATGATCCTAAAACATCGGTTCTGAATAAGCATTCCCAGACTTGGGATGTGAGCAATTTATACGTGGCGGACGGCGCCCCTTTTGTAACCCATGCAGAGAAAAACCCGACCCTGACCATCATGGCGCTTTCCATGCGGGCTGGAGATAACATCATTGACCGTCTGAAAAATAATGAATTTTAAAAAGGATATCCTATGATCAGGTTTCTTATCCCTATCCTTCTGTGCTGTTTTCTATCCACCGCAAACGCTGAAGACTTCAAAGCGTTATTTAATGGTCAAACATTGGATGGATGGCATTCAGTCGAGGACGGCATCTGGCGCGTCGAGGACGGTATGATCATGGGCGGCTCCCTGAATAAAATGATCGAACATAATACCTTTCTTGTCACCGATGAGAGTTACCAAAACTTTGAACTGCTTTTAAGTTTCCGACTTCTGGGGACAGAGGGTTTTGTCAATTCCGGCTTTCAAGTGCGCAGCATCGGTGTTCCCGGCCACGGTGATATGAGCGGGTATCAGGTCGACGCTGGAGACGGCTGGTGGGGAAAACTTTATGATGAAAGCCGCCGCAATACGGTCATCGCTGAATCTAGCGATATGGCCGCTGTTAATAAGGCCGTAAAAAGGGGCGAATGGAACGATTACCGCATTCTTTGCGAAGGTCGGCGCATTCGTTCCTGGGTCAACGGCATTCCCGCCCTTGATTATACAGAAATGGACCAAACCATACCCCAAGACGGCCATATCGGCATCCAGGCCCACGGCGACGGCGTAACTCTTATTCAGATTAAGGCGGCGTATATTAAAAAACTGCCCGACACGCCCCATTTACCAAAATGGTCAGATGTGGATTTACAGTCGGTGATAAGACTGAATTAGGAAATTTTTATGATCAAAAAACTGATTAAAGTTCTTTTGGCACTCGTCATCCTGTTTTTACTATGCTGGGAATTCGCCCCGTCGGTCATACTCGGTCCTTATAATGACATGTCGCCCGTAACAACAACCTCGACAAACGGGCTTTACATCATCAATGCCAACGAAAACGAATATATTGAGGGAACCTCAGACATAAGCTTCGAGCATATTGAACTTGACGATCAGTATCACACCGAGGGTGCATCAGTTGCCGATATTAATAACGATGGTCAAATGGATATTGTTACCGGCCACTACTGGTACGAAGCTCCTGACTGGATCCGCCACACCATCCGCGCCCCACTTCAGGATGCGGCATCCATTCCTCGGTTATCTGATCATATCAAAATATATCTGGAAAGTGGTGGTGAGAAAAATATCTGGTCGAAAGCTTATCCGCTGGCTTTTTTCAGTTTTCATGATGATATCAACAAGGATGGTTGGATCGACGTGATCGCCGTTGATATCACCAGTGCTGGTTTTTACTGGTTTGAAAATCCAAAAGGGGCTGACGGCGAATGGCCGCAACACCTGATTATGAATTATACGCGCAATGAGAGCCCAGTATTTATGGATTTGCTCGGCACCGGAAAACCGCAAGTCATCACGGGCGCGGCAGATACAGCCGATGCACCAGGCAAACTTTATGCCGTCGAATTTCCGGATGCGGGCGGCTATGTGATCCACACGATCGAAGCCGAAAATGAAGGTCGCAATACCGGCGCGACACTGCCGACACACGGACTGGGTGTGGGTGATATCAATGGTGACGGCCTTAACGATGTTGTGTTTGGTTCCGGCGAAGGATTTTTTGATAGAGACGGAAATGCTGCGCCGCGACAATCATATGATGAGGGTGGCTGGTACGAGCAACGGATCGCTGCCGATGGGAGCAGATCCTGGACATGGCATATTATCGACCCGTCGGTGTCATTTTCGCAAATGCATATTACAGATGTAAATGGCGACGGCAGAAATGATTTCATCAGTGGTATGGGACATGGCCGTGGTCTTTTCTGGTTTGAGCAGGTCGGCGATAATGAATGGGAACGTCACATCATTGATGACACCTATACCCAACCACACGCGTCCGAAATGGCTGATATTGATGGTGACGGTGTACTGGATATTGTCACCGGAAAAACCCCCTTGGCCCATTTTGGTCTTAAAGATCCAGACGAATTCGGCACACCATATCTTTATTGGTATAAAATAATTAATACTCGAGGTGCCAAGCCGCAATTTGAACGCCATTTGATAGATGATGAAGTCGGCGTCGGCCGCCAAATCACTGTAGTCGACATAAATAATGACGGTCTAATGGACATCGCTTCGGGCACACGGTACGGTGTACATATCTTTTTGCAACATCGAAATTGATGAGGCTGCAGCTGAAGCATTAAGAATACCATATGAGAGCATAAAAGCATCTGCGCCCCCTATATAAAATTTGTGCATAACCTAAGGCGATGTTCCCTGTTAATATGGGAAAAGACAGGGAAATTATCAAAATATTGGGCTTCCTTCCGAGCGGTCCTACGCGATACTTTGGCCTTCCAGCGCAAGCTCGATTTTTAAGATCGTCAAGCTCCTCATGCATTTTTCTCAGTACTGCGAATTACTCAGTTAGCCAGATTACATCCAAGTAAGCCCGACACAGAAATAATATTCTCACTGTCATCATTCTTTTTCACAGAGAGTATACCTGAAGGTATCTTAATGCCTTCATAGAGATTTCGCCCTTGATCAACTTTCAACCGCACGCTCATTTTCATGGTGTCATCTGAAAACTCTTGTCGAGCAAAAAAACCCGGAATGATCATCTCCGTCGACTGATCCCTATTGAGCCTATTTGATGTGCCGTCGATCAGGATTGTCGCATGCTCAGTCGCAATATCCTGTGTAAATACAAGTGGTCGGGAACTTTCCTCAGACCATAAAAATATCGCACACTGCCCCTTTTTCATCTGCAGTGGAGGAAGCGTTGAAATGGATGAGCTCTCATTGCTCGCAGATGATGTTGTTTCGTTTGGCATGCTCTGTGGATTACCAAGTCCCACCTTTGTTCCGCAAGCGCCAAGTGCCAGCATCATCGTCAATATCGTCGCCGCTCTAAAATATTGGTCACTTTTGATCATATGTCTAACTCCATTATAGCTTGCCACACGGAACCCTCCTTCGAAAGGCCGTTCGCAATAAGCTCATTGACAATAGTTTGGTTTTTCTCAAGCCGATCTGAAAGCGAAAGTGAAATGACGCCCTTTCGAACTGTATGTGAGAAATCACCACTTATGCTAACTTCGATTCCATTTTCACTGGATCGCAGCGAGGTAAGAACTCGACCACCCAAACATTCACCCACCCCTTCCAGTTGTGGCATATCAAGCTTCATTCTGGAAAGAAATATTTCTAAAAAATCTGTTTCTATAGTGAAACTTCCAACGGTACACAAGCCATCATTGTTAAGCTCTAGGCGATCTGATTTTATAGTGATATTGCTGGGATAAGTTCGTCCGTTTTGGCGAATATTTATCTGAGTAGTCCCCGTTACCGATGTGATTGTCAGGCCATCGCCCTCAACATCACTAATGATACCGGATAAACGGCCATTTTCATTCACGGCACTAAATTCGGCTTCTATTTTTCCCAGAAATAACGGATATTTTTGCAGCTTTACATCTAGGTCTCGCCAAAATTGATTGGCAACTAACACATCGTTAAAGTGCGCATTCCAAAAGCTACCTTT
>CAXBLS010000135.1:0-8840 GCA_963976585.1 uncultured Kordiimonadaceae bacterium | reverse complement strand
GGACCACTGTTCTGCCTGATGGTGACGTCCTGAAGTCATGATAATAACTTATGACACCATGGACCTCAGCACGGGATATATTAAAGCCATCGGCCATTATATCCACTGTTTCCTTAGGCACATAGCCAAAAGCTGCTTGCACCGCATGTAAACATTCGAGCAGGCCGCCAGGCATTTTTTTAAACCGTTCAACAATATCTGCTGCTTGCGTCAGATCGGTCATGTTTTAATCCAGTATCCTTGCGTGATGTTTAAGATGATCTTCAACAAAACTTGAGATGAAGAAATAGCCATGATCATAACCCTGATGTCTACGAAGAATTAATTTTTGTTCGACGTCTTCGCACGCCGTTTCAAATCGTTCCGGCATAAGTTGGCTTTCAAGGAACGGATCATCAAGCCCCTGGTCAATAAGGATTTCTGCGGATGACGATGCGTCGCCACCTGCCGAAACAAGCGCACAGGCATCATAGTTGGCCCAAGCGGTTCGGTCCTCGCCAATATAATTACCCAGTGCCTTATGACCCCAAGGACAATTCATCGGACTAACAATCGGGGCAAAAGCCGAAACCGATTTAAACTTATCTCTATTCTTGAGATAAATGGTCAGCGCCCCGTGACCGCCCATAGAGTGGCCAAAAATTCCGATCCGGTTCTTGTCCACTGGAAAGTTGTCTCCTATTAGTGCATATAGCTCATCGGCAACGTAGCTGTACATATTATAGTGTTCGCTCCACGGTTCTTCCGTGGCATCCACATAAAAGCCAGCGCCTTTGGCAAAGTCCCAGCCGTCCTCGTCAGGAACATGATCACCGCGCGGTGATGTGTCCGGTGCAATAAGGATTATTCCAAGTTCTGCCGCTATGCGGTATGCGCCCGCTTTGGTGGTGAAGTTGTCTTCAGTGCAGGTAAGCCCTGCCAGATAGAAAAGCGCTGGACAATTGCCACTTCGGGCCTGTTCCGGCAGAAAAACACTAAAATTCATATCGCACTTGGTGCTATCTGCGGCGTGACTATAGTAATTAACCATGCCACCATGACATCTATGGGCTGACTTGAGTTCCATGTTTAGTAAACCACCACACTGCGAATTGATTTGCCTTCATGCATTAAATCAAAGGCATAGTTAATTTCATCAAGCGGCATGGTATGAGTGATCAAATCATCAATATTGATCTTACCATCCATGTACCAGTCCACAATTTTTGGAACGTCTGTACGGCCACGCGCGCCACCAAAAGCAGAACCCCGCCAAACACGGCCGGTGACCAGTTGAAATGGTCTAGTCGAGATTTCCTGTCCGGCACCGGCAACGCCAATGATGATACTCTCACCCCAACCTTTATGGCAGCATTCAAGTGCCAGACGCATGGTGTTCACATTACCGATACATTCAAAGCTGTAATCAGCACCGCCGTTGGTCAGATCCATGATCGCTTCCATAACGTCGCATTCTTTCGGGTTGAGGAAGTCAGTCATACCAAACTTTTTAGCTATTTCGATTCTCGCCGGGTTGATATCGACACCGATAATCTTATTGGCGCCAACCATCCGGGCCCCCTGAATAACATTAAGACCAATACCACCAAGACCAAAGACGACAACGTTAGAGCCTGGTTCCACCTTGGCATCAAACGCCACTGCGCCAACGCCTGTGGTTACACCGCAACCGATATAACATACTTTCTCAAAATCCGCATCCTTGCGTACTTTCGCCACCGCTATTTCCGGTAGAACCGTGTGATTTGAAAAAGTGGAGCATCCCATATAATGAAGTATAGGCTCGCCGTCCAATTTGAAGCGGCTGGTCCCATCCGGCATCAAGCCAGCACCTTGGGTTTCGCGAATCTTCTGACACAAATTTGTTTTTGGATGAAGACAATAGTCACACTCGCGACATTCCGGCGTATATAACGGGATAACATGATCACCAACCTCAACCGAGGTTACACCTTCGCCAATCTCCACAACTACACCAGCCCCTTCGTGACCAAGGATAGCAGGAAATGCACCCTCCGGATCATCTCCCGAAAGGGTAAATGCATCTGTGTGACAAATTCCAGTCGCCTTTAGCTCAACCATAACCTCGCCAGCTCTTGGCCCTTCCAAAGTTACCGTTTCAATACTAAGCGGTGCACCCGCTTTGAATGCAACTGCTGCCTTTGTTTCCATTTTAACGTCCTTCTATTTTTTTCTTTAGTATTTTAATTGTTCAGCGATCACCTTAAACTAATCTTTCATGATTGTGATGATAAGTTATATTTATGGTCACGTTTTTATTTCGTCACATTTAGAACTTTATTATACAAATGTACAATTATATTTCTAGCGTTATCTTAAAAACTCTCTTGTTTTTGTTATAGCGTCGGCAAGTCCAACTCGTTCCACTGTGACATCTTCTGGAAAACAACTCAATAGCCGAGTTGGTGTCGCGCCATCAAGCATGACAAACACGCCTTTGTCGCTCTTTTTTCGGATCAGTCGGCCAAAGGCCTGCTTCATACGTAGCCTAGTGATCAGATCATCATACGACCTTTTTCCAAAATGCTCCCGCCTCGCTTTATGCAAAATAGTTGGACGCGGCCACGGCACCTTATCAAACACACAAAGCCGAAGCGAGTTTCCCGGCACATCAACGCCGTCTCTGACCGCGTCCGTCCCTAGAAGACAACTATGTTCAACGGTTCGAAATATATCAACCAGCGTTGCCACATTTATAGGGTCCACATGCTGGGCAAAGATCGGCAGATGCGCCTCTTCAAGTGGTTCAAGCAACCGCTTATAGACTTCCTTGAGCCTACCAATAGCCGTAAACAACCCAAGTGCCCCCCCGTCTGACGCCAAGAAAAGCTCTCGATACGCTGATGCCAACTGGTCCAGCGAACGGATATTGAGATCTCCAACAATAAAAACCCGGGCTTGTTTCTCATAATTAAATGGCGATTTGAGACTGTGGCGCGCAGGAGGATTTATGAAATGTGCCGCACCGGTCCTGATCTCTGCACTGTTCCATTCGATATCTGGGTTTTGATTTTCAGTCAATCTGTCGCGCAACGTTGCCGACGTAATCATCGCACCATGAGCTGGTTTTAAGACCACGTTGGCAAACGGAAGACTAGGATCAATCCAGTGGCGATACATACCAACATCGCGCTCATGGCCGCCAATGCGGCTAAGTTCAAACCAATCGACAAATTTCTCGTCTGTGACAACGCCGTTCATGAAGCCTTCAAGCATGGGTATCCACCCGTCCGATATGCTCTCACTGCGGCGCGTTATACTTCTCGATACAGAATCGAGTCTGTTTCGAGTTGCACTGTCCAGCTCGTCCGCCTCTTGATCAAGTTTTTTAAGAAGGAGCGCAGATAACCTCTTGAGGGGCATATTCAGATCATCTAGGGCAAGCTTAAGCGTCTTGGCCGCTTCTATAAGATCATCGGAAGGATCGCTTGTGTAACATTCAACCGAGTGGTAACCCTCATTCGCATTGGCCCTTGCATATATTTGTCCTCTGATCAGCGATAAGAACTTTTCCATTGGCCCAAACGGACCACCTTCTACCAGCCGTCCATGCCAGCCATCGGCAGGAAGACAAGCGGCCGCGGCATAGGTTTTGTTGAGAAACTCACCGGCTTCTTCTTCGTCCATAATTAGATCATCAAGGCGTCCTTTGAGACCTTTGCCGCGTCGGCCCTTTATTTCAGCGCCCCTGATCCAACGCCTAAGCTCCAGACCCTCCTGACCTGTCAAGTGGGCCGAAAAAACATTGTCTGACGCATCAAAAAGATGATGTCCTTCATCAAACACATATCTGGTCGGCAGATCGGCTTCCCCTTGTCTGGTTGCACTTTGCACCATAACCAGCGCATGATTGGCAATAACCAGGGTGGCATATTTCGCTTTGCGCTGCGCCTTTTCGATAAAACATTTCTTATAATGACTGCATGCAGAATAAACACATTCGCCGCGTCGATCAGTAAGTTGCGATAATCTACCGACGCCAAAAGTTTCACCGAGCCACGAGGGAAAATCACCGCCGATCATATCACCATCGCGACTATAGCGAACCCATCTGCTTACCAGCCCCAGCAAAATTTTACCTTGCGGCTGCGCGGCCGTCGTGCTGATCTCCTGCAAATTTAGTAGACATAGATAATTTTCTCTTCCTTTGCGAATAACAACCTTCTGCTTTTTTTCCTTCTCGTTCGCATACAGGCGGTCAAGCTCCTGATCAAGCTGGCGTTGCAGATTCTTTGTGTAGGTAGAGAGCCAAACGGTTCCACCATTTTTCTCCGCCCACAAACTGGACGGTGCAATATAGCCTAGTGTTTTACCGATCCCGGTTCCCGCTTCCGATAATACCAACGTGGGCTCATCTTCGCTTTCAGGAAGATCGAAGGCCCGCGCGGCTTTCACGGCATAATCAATCTGACCCTCTCTATTTTCTGCTTGATCACCAAGAAGTCGGTTAAGTCTTTGTTTGGTTTCTTCTTCACTAACCCGCTCCTGCCCCGGCGGCGGGGGCGGCGCCTTTTCTTCCCATTCGGTCAAGTGATCCCAAACCTGATAGTCTTGCTGTTTTTCAGCATTTTTCAAGGCCCCGAGAATAAGCGGCCCCCATTTCCAACCTGCCGCACTCATAGTGTAGGCCGTGGCCTGGACCCCTTCCGAATATTTATAACCAGGCGAAATAAGCTCGTTAAAAAGCAGTTGAGCACTTCTTATAAGCACCGCCGCTTCATCTTCGTGATTATCGTCCGTGCCAGGTAGCTCGAGCGCAACCGTGAGCCCTAACGGGAGCGGTAGACAAAATTCTGCAGGACGGACAAAGGCAAATAATTCCAATATATCAAAGCACCCCGACAGGTCCGCCTGTAGATGGCGTTCGTTAACTGGCCGATTGCAGATCAGAAAATCATGATCCCGCAGTATTTTTCGCAGCTCTGATAATGCATACGTCTCAACCTCACCATCAGGAGTTACAATAACACCGCCAAGCGGGCCGACAACAAGTGCAGGCAATTTTGAAAGTGTGTTAAAGGGATCGGGAAATTGGAGGAGCGCGCTGGTCATGGAGCCTAATCATTCATTATAATTAAAAAGACTATAACCAGCCACTCGTGAGGGGAAAAGCTAAATTCAGAGATAATATGCAGAAACAGCTGTTGACCTTACCCACTTTTAGTCCTATGAAGCCCTGAATTGTGCGGGATTTATGAGAAATCCAGCCATCATTTAATGAAAGCGAAAACAATGTCTGTAACACCGGAAATTATTGAGTTTGCTCGTGAGAGCAAAGCGTGGCCTTTTTTGGAAGCTGAAAAGCTGATCAAACGTCTCGAGAAATCCGGCAATAAAAAAGACTATGTTCTCTTTGAAACAGGTTATGGTCCGTCCGGACTTCCGCATATTGGAACCTTTGGAGAAGTGGCCCGCACCACTATGGTGCGCAATGCGTTTGAGCTGCTTACCGGCGAGAAGACCAAAATTGTATGCTTTTCTGATGATATGGACGGCTTTAGAAAAGTGCCCGATAATCTGCCCAATCAGGAAATGCTCGCACAAAATATAGGGCTACCGCTGACAAAAGTGCCCGATCCCTTTGGCACCCACGAAAGCTTTGCTCATCATAACAACGCCCGTCTGAACAATTTCCTTGACGGTTTTGGTTTTGATTATGAGTTTGTCAGTGCGACCGAAGCCTATAAAAGCGGCTCTATGGATGAAACACTTCTAAGAATGCTCGGTGCATACGACGGAATCATGAACGTTATCCTGCCGACACTTGGCGAAGAACGCCGAAGAACCTATAGCCCGTTTTTGCCAATCTGCCCACGTACGGGTGTAGTTCTTCAGGTTCCGGTGATCGATCGCGACCTTGAAGCCGGCACCATAACCTACAAAGATGAAGAAACCGGAGATGCCGTGACGGTACCCGTAACCGGTGGACACTGCAAAATGCAATGGAAAGCCGATTGGGCCCTGCGTTGGGTAGGCCTTGGTGTAGACTATGAAATGGCTGGTAAAGACCTAAGCGAGAGCGTAAAGCTTTCTTCAGCGATCACCCGTATCCTTAAAAGCACGCCACCGGAAGGTCTCAGTTACGAACTCTTCCTCGATGAAGATGGATCAAAAATTTCCAAATCCAAAGGAAACGGTATCTCGATGGAAGAATGGCTCAAATACGGCACTCAGGAAAGTCTATCACTTTATATGTATCAGTCGCCCCGCAAGGCAAAGAAACTTTATTTTGATGTTATTCCAAAAACCGTGGACGAGTATCTCAACCACTTGAGCAAATTCCCCGCGCTTGAGGGCAAACAGAAATACGCTAGCCCAATATGGCATATTCACGGTGACAATCCACCGAAAGAGGAAGTGCCAGTTAGCTTTGCCTTACTTCTAAATTTGGTGAGTGCCAGCAATGCTGAGGATAAAGAAACCCTTTGGGGCTTCATCAGTAATTATTCGAAGGGTGCAACGCCAGATCAATACCCAATTCTTGACCAGCTGGTTGGATATGCGCTTGTCTATTACGAAAACTTCGTTAAGCCCAACAAGAATTACCGCGCTCCTACAGAGGCTGAGAATGCAGCGCTTATATCACTTCGTGACGCAATCGCATCTACTGATGATGATGTGGACGCTGGTGAATTACAAACTCTTGTTTTCTCTGTCGGCAAAGAATTCGAGTATGATAATCTGCGCGAGTGGTTTGGTGCGCTTTACGAAATACTCCTCGGTCAGAATGAAGGGCCGAGAATGGGTTCGTTCATCGCCCTTTACGGAAAAGAAAAATTTATTGAATTAATTAATCAAGCTATCATAAAGAGTTAGTATTGTAATTTAATGTAATTTTGATCGAAATGTGCAGATTAGTTGATATAAATGCGCTAAGTTCTTAAAAATAATCAAGTCCATTAATGTTACATTAATTTATCTTATGTAAGTTACGGGTCGAAAAGCAGTTAGTTTGTGTGCGTATTTTTAGGAATAAAAAGAAAAATCAAAGAAATACTTTGAGGAAGAAATGTATAAATTAAACTATAAAAATTTCTGGAAACGAGCTTTCGACTTTTTCGCTGCACTATTAATTCTTGCCGCATTAACACCATTGCTCGTTATCTTCATGGTTCTTATCAGATGTAAAATGGGAAGCCCTATTTTCTTCACACAAGACAGGCTCGGCTATAACGGAGAAGTTTTCAAAATCTGGAAATTCCGCAGCATGACCAATTGCCATGATGAAAATGGCACGCTGATGCCAGATGAATACCGTCTGACCCGCTTTGGCAAGTTTCTCCGCGATTGGAGCATTGATGAACTTCCTCAGCTTTTGAATGTACTCATCGGTGATATGAGCCTGATCGGACCCCGTCCGTTCATCGCAGAATATGCGTCAAGATATACCTCTGAACAAATGCGGCGTCACGAAGTTCGCCCAGGCATCAGTGGTTGGGCGCAAATTACTGGTCGCAATTCTATAAATTGGAACCAAAAGTTTATCCTTGATGTGTGGTACGTGGATCATTGCAGCCTTACTCTTGATCTAAAAATCCTCTTCTCCACAATCCCTCTTGTTTTGTTGAGAGCTGGTATCACGGCGGACAACCATGCGACAATGCCAGTATGGACAGGCAATGACGTTGGCGAAAGTAAATCACCTTCAGAATAACCCACGAGTAAGATTACTTTTGATAAATGCCGGACAGCCTGTTCGGCATTTTGTGGTTTTGGAGCCGAACACATTTCCTTTTTGTAGTTACTATTCCGAAACCTTTTTGCTGCGCAGTTTTTTAAGATTACCTTTTCGTTTTTTACCTTCGATTCGCCTCGTTTTAGACGCAAAAGTCGGTTTCGTTTTTTTGCGCGATTTCGGTATTGTCGCCGCTTTCTTAAGAAGTTCAACCAATCTATCCACGGCCTCTGCTCGGTTGCGCGTTTGTGAGCGGGTGCTATTCGCGGTCATGATAATTACACCGTCACTGGTCATGCGTTGACCAGATAATTTTTCAAGGCGGTTAAACATGGCATCATCTAAACCCTGACAGTTTTTTGCATCAAAGCGAATTTGCACAGCGCTTTCAACCTTATTGACATGCTGCCCGCCCGGACCAGGAGAACGAATAAACCGAACTTCGATATCGTCCTCATCAATATAAATATTTTCTGTTATTTTCAACATTTGTTTATTCATGGCGTTTCACAAATTTTTTATTCGTCTAAGACATTTAATGTGACTATGATGCTTGGACTTTAATTGATCGGAGTTAAGAATGAAGTTTAAAATTACATCTCTGTTTATTTGTGTGCTTCTCACACTGTCATCTGCTGTAGCGAATGATACGCCAATGATCGAATATGAGCAATACTCTCTGGCCAATGGCCTAAGGGTTGTGGTCCATACAGATAAGAACGCGCCAATTGTTGCTGTAAACGTTTGGTATCACGTCGGATCAAAGGACGAGCCACAGGGAAAAAGTGGGTTTGCCCATCTGTTTGAACATTTGATGTTCAACGGCAGCGAAAATTATGATGATGATTTTTTTAAGCCGCTTCAGGAAATTGGTGCCAGCCGCATCAACGGAACCACATCCCGGGACCGCACCAATTACTACCAAACCGTACCCGTTGGGGGCCTTGACCGTATTTTATGGATGGAATCCGACCGTATGGGACACTTGCTTGGCGCAATCGCAGAAGAGAAACTCGTTGAACAACGAGATGTGGTCAAAAACGAAAAACGCGAGGGGGAAAACCAGCCCGGCGGCACATTATATTCCCGCATTTACGAAGGGGTCTACCCGATCGATCACCCTTACCACCATTCAACCATTGGA
>CAXBLS010000134.1:0-9073 GCA_963976585.1 uncultured Kordiimonadaceae bacterium | reverse complement strand
GCGAAATAAGGAGGAAGATAGCTGATGAACAGCCAAAGAGGTTGAAAGTATAATATTTTGAGACGAAGTTTGGATAACTTCGAAGGAAGTGCTTTCACTTAGCATTATAATAGTAGAAAGGTTACAGTTAGCTGTACAAATTGAATTGTCACAACAGTTGATATTATTGTCATCGTGGTCCATTTGGTTCATGTCCATTTGGTTCATGTCCATATCGCAAGTGCTTGCGTATGAGACAGCCATAGATTGACCGATAATCATCATCAGCATCAAAAGAATAGAAAATAAATCGCGTTCATTAGACAACATTCAAATTATAGCCCTTCAATCAATTCAGAAAGTATTTGAAACAATTTGTTGGTTTAACTATGCATCACCTTACTTAATAATTAAGTTGCTACCATCATGTACATGATAATAATCTGAACATCCTTGACCTAGGTCAACACTTCATCATTTTTAGAAGTCGTTAATCTATTATAAAATGCGACAATCAATCCCCCGGTTATCCCTGCCATAACTGACCAAATAATTAGCCCAATTATTACTCCTGAGAACGATATTTGCCACTGCATTTGAGATAAATCGCCGTGTACCATATGACCAGACATTTCCATCATCATTCCTGGTCCTATCCAAACGAATATGCTGCAAATGATCCAAAGAACAGCGAAAGCTAATGCCGATGCTATTCCGAATTTTACTGCGTCTAATTTCATAATATTCTCCTTTTTGCTAATCAGCGTTGAAACAATTCTGCCTTTTTATTAGCCCACCAGAACGCCAATGGTGGTATAATTATCCATTGCAGCAATGGACTGAGACCTAGTTCGAAATTCGAGATGGGCAGGATAGGCATTAGTTCGCTGTATGCCCAACTACCACGCAAGTATATATTCAACCATTCACTATAGACCGTGTAGGCTAAGGCAAATATTGTCGTTAAAATAACGAGTCCTAAATATGATTTGCTCGAAAAAGTGTTAAATCCAATGATGATTGTTGCGAGTATAAAGCTGGTGAGTGCAATAAAAATATCCCCAATAGTACAATGCACACCAGAATAGATTATTATTGGCCAAGTTCCTTGATACCAAACTTCATATAATGGCATGTGCAGTGCTTCCCAAATCAGGTTCAAAATTGCTATCGCCAATAGATAATGTCGAGCGAACTTGATATAGGAGGAGAAAATATCGTTTTCTGTTGTTACGTGGTTCATTTTTTACCTATCTTTTATGTGGTTTGCAATAATTGGGTTGAGGTCAATTTCGTTGGTTTCGTGTGGTATGGTGTTGCAAGTTACAATTTTTTCTACACCAGATTTTTTTAAAATTTCATAACCGTCACCTGAAAAAACGGCATGTACACCTATACAAATCGGCGGCTTCATTTTCGCATTTTTTAGGTGCTTGACAGTTTCCACCATCGTTCTCGCAGTTGATATGATGTCATCCAGTAGAACCGGTGTGTGGGTTTGGTATTTATCAACATCGGGTATGGATACTTCCACCTTTCTGTCGCCACTACGGATTTTAGTGAGAACGGTGTAAGGGATAGCAATTCTCTGAGCTACATCAGTTACCCACTGATTACTTTCCTCATCTGGTCCAATCAGGACTGGATTTTTGACATTAATCTTTATCCATTCTGCAATCGCGTCTGCTGCATGAATTACTTTTGTTGGAATGGAATATATTTCACCCATGTTTTTATGACGATGTAAATGCGGATCAATGGTGAGTAGTCTATCGAAGTAATTTGATAAAAATGCTGCAAATATATTGGATGTAATTGCCTCTCCATCTTGAAAACGTTTGTCTTGGCGCATATACCCAAGATAAGGGGCTATAAGAGTTATCGATATTGCTCCAAGCTCTTCTGTAGTCGCTGCAAAAAACATCAAAGGCATAACCTTGCTGTCTGGGTGATCAAGGCTGCAATATAAAATTACATCTTGCCCCCTAACGTCAGTTAAAAGCTGCACGTTGCTTTCCCCATCAGGAAAGTGGTGTAGCTTTATTTTCCCTAAGCTATAGCCAGTTTCCTCGGCCAAGGATGCAGCCTGGTTCTCATTGTCGGGAAAGGCGAAGAGTATGCTCATGGGTTTTCTCCCGGGATGTCTATAATTTTATCTTGAGATTTTAGGTAAGTAAGAGCGTAATCAAGCTCGCCGGGTGAATTAGAATGAACGGTATAAAGTGGTTGGCCTCGTTCAATATTTGACCCTACAGGCGTGTGTAAATCTACTCCTGCCTCCTTATCCACCGGCGCTCCTGCGAGTTTGGCTATACGGGCAATTCGCCGATTATCAATAGCCACGATTTGCCCGCTATCATCAGCTTCTATTGTATGAGTATATTGAGCCTTGGGTATTTCTCGCATACCACCCTGAGCCTCGCATATTGCTTGAAACTTAGACCATGCTTTTCCGCTATTCAGAATGTTTTCAGCAATTTTTCGACCTTGACCAATTTTAACTTCTGGTGAAAATTCCAATGTATACCCGGCGAGATCTAATGCTCGTTCTTTTAGGTCTTGTGGTGCAGTAATATCGTTCTTTAAAACTGCGATTAAATCACGTGCCTCGAGAGCCGGGCCAATCCCACGTCCAACGGGTTGCGTTCCATCACTTGTATGAACCCTTACAGCAATGCCCATGGCAGATCCTGTTTTTTCCAAATGCCGGGATAACTCCTCTACCATTTCTAGAGAACGGATTTTTGCTGTCGGTCCAACGGGTATATCAATCAGGACATGTGATGACCCTGCTGCAATTTTCTTGGAGAGGACTGAGGCCACTAATTGACCTTCACTATCGAGGTCAAGGGCCTTTTCAACCCGGATAAGCAAATCATCTGCTGGGCTTAAAGATACTGATCCTCCCCAAACCAAACAGCCGTTTTCTTGCTCGACAACTTTACGCATTGAGCTGATATCAAGATCAACTGGAGCCAAAACTTCCATTGTATCTGCTGTACCTGCGGGTGAAGTAATAGCGCGAGAAGATGTTTTTGGCATGGTCAATCCATATGCGGCCACAATCGCAACTACAATCGGTGTTGTTCTATTGCCGGGTAGGCCGCCAACGCAGTGCTTGTCAACCACAAGCTCTTTCCCCCAATCCAGCTTGTCACCACTTTTAATCATTGCTCGGGTTAAATAAATAATTTCCTGACTATTAAGACGACCGCCTGCGCATGCGGTCAGGAAAGACGAGATATGAATATCTGAATAACGACCGGCAACGATATCGTCTATAATTGATTGGAGGTGCTCATCTTGTAAATCATGACCGTAAATTTTTGAGCGCATATAGCTGAGAGAGTGGATGGCTGGTGGATGAGATACATGAATTTCATCTCCCTCATTTGCACCTAATTTACTAAAAGCATATTCTGACAGGCCCGCCTCGCCTTGTTTTAGAAAATCTGACGTAACGATGTTAAGGGTCGCAATTAATGTTTCGCCATTTAATGTAACGTTCACACGAGCTTGTACTTCGAAGCCCTCGGCGCGACATACATGGCAGTCCTCGTGCATATAAATAACGGCTTCCTTGTACGTGTTTATACCAATATGTCGCAGTTTCAGATTGGATTTTAGTCGGTCAACTTTTGTCATAATTCTTCTGCCTGCATATATTCGGCGACTACCGCTTCCCAGCCAAATTTATCTACTATTTTTTCTTTCATACTCTGCGCTGCTGAAGCTTCGCCGTGAACAACAAATACTTTGCGAGGTGGATTATTGAAATTTTCCATCCAAGATAAAATCTCTTCATAATCTGCATGTGCCGACATACTGTCGAGTTTCTCAATACGTCCATTTACGGGCCACATCTGGCCGTGAATTTTAATCTCTTTTTCACCTCGATCAAGTCGATCACCACGCGTTCCTGCAGCTTGGAACCCTGCCAAAAGAACTGTATTTCTAGAGTCAGGTAAATAATTTTTTAAATGATGTAATATACGTCCACCCGTAGCCATGCCGCTGGCAGAAATGATAACCTTCGGTATATTATTGTTTTCACTATAGATGGATTTGGATTGTTCAACCGTTCGCGTATAACTAGCGGTCTCACATACATCCATACAGACATCATGTGATAATCGGTGGTCATTTATATGCTTGCAAAGTAATTTTGAAGCGTTAATTGCCATTGGGCTATCTAAAAAGACGGGTAGGTTGTTAAAAATACGGCCCTCTGATTTTAGCTTGTTTATATAATATAATATTGATTGTGCACGTCCGACTGCGAATGCCGGAATGACGATCGTGCCCCCTTTCGCGGTTGTACTCTGGATAATTCGTTCGATTTCGGCCGTCGGATCATTCTGATCATGCAAACGGTTTCCATAGGTGGATTCAACAACAAGATAATCGGCGTCCTGGATTTTCGCCGGTGCTTTCATCACTGGATCATCAAGCCGACCGATATCACCGGAAAAAACAATAGATGTTCCTTCGCTGCCGCATATGCGGATGAAGGACGCGCCCAGAATATGCCCCGCACGATGCAATGTGAAACTTATTGCTTCACCAATATTTTGGAGCTGATCGAATTCTACAGGTTTAAAGTAGATAAAAGTGTCTCTCGCGTCCTTCTCTGTATAAAGAGGCAATGGCAACTTATGCTTGGTGTACCCATACCGTTTTGCACGTTTTGCATCACTATCCTGAATGTGGCCGCTATCTGGGAGTAGAATTTTACATAGATCAAATGTCGCCTCGGAGCAATAAATAATGCCTTTAAATCCGGCTTTAACCAGTTTGGGTATATAACCGCTATGATCAAGATGCGCATGAGTTAGAATAACAGCATCAATTTCGCTTGGGTCGATTGGTAGCGGCTCCCAATTTCGCTGGCGTAATTTCTTGTAACCTTGGAATAGACCACAATCTATCATGATCTTTTTCCCACAAGCTTCCAGAAGGTATTTCGAACCTGTTACAGTTCCTGTAGCGCCTAAAAATGTCAATTTCATTTTAATTTCCTTAAAGTCTTCAAACTTCTGGGACGATTTGCGTGAATTTATTGTGAGGTAAGAATAGATGCAGCCATGTGAGGCCAGCTACAGCTGAAAATAATGAGCCCAAAAGGATGGCAAGTCGGCTGATTTCTAGGTTGCCGTTATCGGGAAAAGCAAGAGCATTTAAAAACAGACCCATTGTGAAACCAATTCCACCGAGCAGGGCCACTCCAAATATGTGCAGCCAATTTATATTTTCTGCAATGCTGGCAAGACCGAAGCGATGGGCTATAAAAGCGAAGCTAAAAATTCCAAGGGGCTTGCCCACTGATAGTCCGAGAACAATACCTAATGAAACAGAAGACCCCAATTGCAGAAAACTTATATCGGTTAATACTATCCCAGCGTTAAAAAATGTGAATAGTGGGACGATAAAGAAAGCGACCCAGGGATGTAACCCATCTTCGACAAATTTCAATGGAATATAAGAGGAAGGTTCCGTGACCTTTAGTGGAAGAGCTAATCCTACAGCTACACCTGCCATAGTCGGATGAATTCCAGATTCCTGAAGGACGGCCCATAAAAAGATGCCCATAACAACATAAATAGATGCGTGTGTGACACTAAAATGATTTAATATAAACAATATGACCACGACTAGCATAGCGACTGCAAAAACACTCGCCGTTAATTGAGAGCCGTAGAATAACGCAATTATTATTATGCCGCCGAGGTCATCGAATATAGCTAATGCTGCGAGAAATAATTTAAGTTCGATAGGAACACGTTTGCCAAGCAAAGATAGAATACCCAGGCTAAGTGCTATATCGGTGGCCGAGGGGATTGCCCAACCTTGCAAATATTCAGGACTATCACGATTGATAAGTGAGTAGATGGCAATTGGAACGACCATGCCGCCCAATGCAGCGAAAGCGGGTAATAACATTTGTCGAGAGTTGGAGAGATGACCCTCCCTTATTTCTCTTTTTAGCTCAAGCGTAACGGCTAAAAAAAAGAAAGCCATTAAGCCTTCATTGATCCAGACGACCAATGGTTTGGACTCAATGAAATCTCCAAACCTAATTGAAACGGGAGTGTGATGGATCAGATCATAAAGGGATTGTAATGATGAGTTGACCATAAATAACGCGAGTCCGAGCGCCCCGATCATCATGAAACTTGCCCATTGTTCGGCACTGGCAACTTTTCCGGTTATAACAAATTTACGTTTTCGCATAATGCTTTATTCTCTTTGTTTAATTACCGAGGTAGAAAATTTGGGAATAAATGCGGGTACGGTTGCTGCGTAATCGTCATAGGCTTTACCGAACTGCGCACGTGCATCCGCTTCTTCTTTCTTGGCTAAACGGACATACATGTAGGATAGGATCGGAAATAAAACCAATGTTGGAATTGTTGGCCATTGCAGTAAGAAACCAAACATTATGGCAATAAAACCAATATATTGCGGATGTCGAATTTTGGCATACAGCCCCGTAACAGCCAATTTTCCTGTACTTTGTGCTTTGTATAAAACTGTCCAGGCCGCGGACAGGATCAAAAATCCAGCTCCAATGAAAACGAAGCTTGCGAGATGCATAGGATCAAAATGAGCATTTCCTTCAAAGCCAAAAACCGTATGCCAAAGATGTCCGTTCTCGTGGGCGAGGAAATCTACTCCCGGGTATTTTTCGGAAAGCCAGCCTGATAGTAAATAAATAGTAAGTGGAAAGCCGTACATTTCGGTGAAGAGAGCAACCAGAAATGCTGAGAAGGCACCAAAGGAGCGCCAATCAGTTTTGGTCTGTGGTTTTGCAAAGCTGAACGCAAATATAATAAATATAGCTGAGTTGAGAACTACCAATGACCATAACCCATAAGACTGCATAGTATTTTCCATCTCTCATCTTCCCTATTTATCGTCCGATTGGTTGTGATTGTCGTGTCCATCGTGGCCTCCATGCCCACCATGCATAAAAAAATGCATAAATGGACATAGCAGGAGGATGAGCCAAGGCAGGTATGGGAACATATGTGCGCCATGCTCCGTGATGAGGAAATAAATAATGACGATGCCGTTAGGCGTTTTCCACCATTTACCCTTTGGTTCGGGCTTATGATAATGTTCATGATTTTGGTCCATAATTATCTCCTGTTTATTATTGCTAGCTGCTGCCTTGGTAAATTGACGAAAATTATACCGATAATTGTGAGGCTAACCCCGGCCAATGTAGTAAGCTGAATTTGTTCTTGGTAGAATATTACCCCCATGACCAATCCAAAGATCGGCACAAGAAAACTAAAAGAATTTGCACGAGTAAGATCTATCTGTTCCAATACACGAAACCACAACCAGTATGCCAAAGCCGTTCCCGGAAGAGCGAGCAGAAGTAGGCTAGAAATAAATGGCATATTCCAGTTTATGGCGGTGATATCTTCTGTAAATAATGCTATAAGACCAAGAAAAAAACTGCCAATTACCAGTTGCCAACCCATGGCAGTCAACGCATCAATTTGCCCGGCGATATGTCGGATCAATACATTGCTGACCGTAATTCCAACAGCTGCCAGAATGATGTAAAGAACACCGAGAGTGTAATTGCCGCTTGCATCCGACGTCAGAGATGGAAATGAAATAATAACGATTCCTATGAATCCGAAAGAAACCCCTATTTTTCCCCTTGTGTCCATTCGTTCGTTTAAAAAAATATAAGCTAGAACCATAGCCATCAACGGTTGGGTATTGGCGATGACTGTGGCAATGCCAGGGGATACAAATTCAGAAGCATGGAACATGCCGTAAAAGCCCAACGTTGTTGCGCCAAGGCCGATGGCCGCCAATTTAAGCCAAATTTTTATCCCATGGGGTTGTTGTTTGTTTAAACAATAGGCTGGAATTAGCAGAGCAATTCCAGCAAGGAAAGCCCTTAAGGCAGCAAATGTCAGATGTGGGGCGTATGGCAAGCCAAGCACAATAACTGGAAAGCAGATACTCCATAAGAACATAACAATTATGATCTGCGTCATATTGATCATGGAGATATAGGCGCTTGAGGTCTTCATGTTTTGCCCCTTTAAAAGTTCTTTTGTATTGCCTTTTTTATCAAGACATCAAATTGAACGACAAGTTAATCAATCTATAGAACTGTTACGTATCTGGAGAGGCTATCCCTCAGAAATATTAACAAATATTCAGCTGGTGCAATAATTATTAATGCTGTTAAATTTGATGATTGCAGCTATATTAAAATATGCAAAAACTATAGAGGCTAAAATCATGAGAATATTAAATATAAAATTGTTTGTATGTGCCGTCGTTCTCACACTATCTGCCCAATCTATTGCGGCGGAAATGAAATCGGATAAATCCGTTGTCGACGCGGATAAGGTTCATGAAGTATGTATGAACCTTTTGGATGGCCAAAAAATGAGCTACAGCTTTAAAAGTGCAAAAAGTATGAAATTCAACATTCATTTTCATGAGGGTGATAACGTCTCTTTCCCCGTTGAAGAACATTTGACCGATGGTGCAACTGATGTTTTCACGTCTCCCGGCGAACGCGGTTACTGCATGATGTGGACCAATCAAAATGCAGAAGCAATCGAACTAAATGTAGAATATGAAATTCAATAGTATATTTGTAGTTTAATGGTGTTTTATAGACAATTGAATGATGTGAACACATGAAATTATATATAAAAAACATGGTTTGTAGCAGGTGTATTCATGTGGTTGAAAGCCAGTTATCAGAGCTAAAAATTCCTGTGGCACGTGTATCGCTCGGCGAAGTAGACTTTGATGAGACGGTTTTGACAGACGAACAGCTCACACTTTTTAAACAAAAGATTGAATCATTTGGCTTTGAGCTGATAGGCGACAAAAGAAGTAGATTAATAGAAACAATTAAAAGGCTGATTATTGAGCTGGTTCAAAAACAGGATGGGCTACGTGAGTTGAAGTTGTCTGATTATCTAACGAGAAATATTGCCTATGAATATAGTTATCTTAGTACGTTATTTTCTTCCGTTGAGGGAATTACGGTTGAAAAATATTGCATTAATCAAAAAATTGAGAGAGTAAAAGAACTACTCGTATATGA
>CAXBLS010000133.1:0-9188 GCA_963976585.1 uncultured Kordiimonadaceae bacterium | reverse complement strand
GACATCCATACTGCTTGGATTAAAGATTTTGCCAAAATGGCCGCCGTAACTTATTACACGTTCGACCATATCAGCTCGCCGTTCTTAATCGACTGAACATTTTTTTCACTGCCTCAGTAATGACGTCAAAAACTATCTCTAGATTTCGAAGTGGTACACCGCCCACCTGATAGGCACCTATATAATAGAGCCGTGCCGTGACAAGAATAAAGGCAAGCGTTGGAATCCAGATGGTCAGCCAGGGGCTAAAGCTGCCTTCTGCAGCGAAGTCGAGGCCAAATTCAAGCACTTTATGATAAAGCAGAAGGATAAAGACACCGACCGAAATGCCAAGTGCGCGACCGGAACGCTTAGCAACCAATCCAAGGGGAACAGCAAGAAAGGGAACAATTAGAATTGAAATGGCCCGCGCCAGCCGTGAATGGATGGTGGCGACAACTGCCGGATCGCCACTGTTTCGTTGTTGCCATAATTCGGAAATAGTCATTTCGGCAGCGTCGTCACCACGAGTTCTGAATTGCTCGAACATGGGTACCTCTAGAGGCAAATCATGCATATCAAAATTGAGAATACGCGGCCGGTTTTGACTGGCATCAAAATCAATCAGCGTGCCATCAAATAGACGGAGGATGATATACCTTTGATCCGGGGAGGCAAAGAAGCTGCCTTTTTTGGCACTTACCGAGAATATGTGACCATCAGCGTCTTCTTTTTGGGCGAATATATCAAGAAGTTCACGTCCTGAGTTTTGAGACTCTTCAATTCTTAAAGTCAACCCTTCGCCAAGGTTTGTAAATTCATTTGACTTGATCGCAGCGCCAAGTGCGCCGCTTCGGACTTCAAATATCAGTTCCTCATAGGCATATTTGCTATAGGGTTGGACGAAACCGACCACTAAAATGTTAATAATTAGCAAAAGAGCAGCGATGACAATTGAGGGAACGAGAAGCCTGTGGAGACTAAGCCCACACCCTAAAAATGCGTCAAGTTCGCTACTGAGCGCAAACTTGCGTATAGCGAGCAACACACCAAGAAACATTGCCAGAGGTAACACAAGCGTTAAATACTGAGGCATTAAATTACCAAGCATCTGCCACACGATATCGATAGGGCCGCCTTGGTTAATAACAAAGTCAAAAAGTGAGAGCATTTTTTCAAGCAAAAGAAGTAAAGCCGAAATTCCCAGTGTAGCAATCAAGGGGACGGCAGTATTCTTTAAAATATAAATATCAATTTTGTTATACATTAATTGGGGCTTTGCTTGATAATTGCCTTGTGTTCTTTCTATAGCTCATTTAAGGCTAAGTATATTAATTATTTTTATATTTATTAAAGTCATTGTAGAAAAAAACAGCAAATTAATAAACGTTTTTTGTATATGCCGGAACTTTATGGTCAATATGGGGCAAAATCGTTTAAATTTTTCTGAATTTGGTATAATAATTATGACCATAAAGTTTAAGAATTAAACCGGGATATTTACGTTGGACATGATCGCTATTTTGAGTAGTCCTGACTCGTTTCACAATAAGAATGAAATGGAAAAAATCAGGAATATCATTAAAGAAGAAGGTTCAGGCATCATTCACTATGAAGTGAAGAATTTTATGGATATTGGTGAAGCTTTGTCCAGGTTCCAACAATGTAGTGTAACTGCCATTGTCATCGTCGGTGGTCAGGCTTTATCGTCGGCGACATTTGAATATATGATCGATAAAAAACCTTTCGGTAACACTCAAATTCCTCTTGCAGTTCTTTCCGGTGATGATGAGAGGTTTATATCACAAAGTTTTGGTGCCGTCTCCTCTCACGCCCATCAGGACCTCAAACATATCCTTCGCAAACACAAAACCGGTAGGCTTCTAGACCACCTGGTTAAGGCACCGTTGATCAAAATTGAAGGTGTGATGCATGTTGGAAAGTTATATGGGCTTTATTTTTGTACTGGTGAAATTATCAGCCGTAAATCACTTTTTAAGAGAACCCTCTATAGATCTGGCATAAGGCAGATTATTCAAAATTATTCAACGATCCTGTCACTGCTTTATAAGGCTTATATAAGCTCTAAAAAGTCTGATGATATCAATGACATGATTCGCATTAATCGCAATCAACGTGGTGCGGTGGTCGGGCGTTATTTCATGGTTCTTCTCAGTAGCCTCGACTGGATATTTCTTGGCACCAAGTTTCCTGATAAACACAAAGCAGATACGCTTAATTTCCTCAGTGTTGAAAATACCAAGGACGCGATTTTGAATACTGGTAAAAGAATGCTGAAAGGACATTACAGCGAGCGTATGTTGCCTGGGCATATAATTACAGAAATTGAACATGCGCGACTTGTCTTTAACAAACAATTTGTCGTTGATGGCTGTTTCTACGAAACGGACCTCAGCGGTGAACTTCTGATATCAGCAGCTGAAGATCTCACTTTTATCCGTTTGGATTAGTCTAGTACGCCGAGCTTTGCACCAATAGCAATGAACTTTTCCAACATAAAGTCAATTTGTTCAGAACTATGAGCGGCTGAAAGGCTGCAGCGCATAAGATTTAGCCCATTTGGTGTTGCTGGCGGGACGGCAAGATTTACATACACGCCTTCCTGCATCATATTCTGCCAGTAAGCGATAGCTGTTTGCTTGTCATCAATGATGATGGCAGCGATCGGGCTTTCACCTGTAGTGCCCATATTAAAGCCCGCGCTATCAAGACCTTTATTGAGGCGCATTGAGTTTTCCAGCAGTTTAACTCTTAAATTACTGTCTTTGATCAGCTCTAGAGCTTTATTAGCTGATGCGACGACAGATGGGGGTAGGGATGCTGTGAACACATATGGCCTACAGACAAGTCTTAAAGTTTCAAATTTGGGATGGTTTGAGACGCAGTAGCCTCCTACGGTTCCAACGCTTTTGCTGAACGTTCCCACGGTGAAATCGACTAGATGTTCAACGCCCTGTTCCTGGGCAACACCCCGACCGGTTTGGCCAAACACTCCAATGGAATGGGCTTCATCTACCAAGACAAATGCATCGTGTTTCTTTGCGGCTACCGCCAGTTCCTTTATTGGTGCCTGATCACCAAGCATGCTGTAGACACCTTCGATGACCACGAGAATCCCTGCGTCGGGATCTTTGCGTCTGATACGCGCAAGGCGTTTCTCGAGATTTTCCGGATCATTATGACTAAAACGTATAACGGTGGCATTTCCCATGGCGCAGCCATCATAGATACTGGCGTGACTGTCAGCATCGATCACAACATAGTCTTTAGGGCCTGCTACAGTGGCGATAACACCAAGGTTTGCCTGATAGCCTGTTGAAAAAACAATAGCGTGATCAACGTCGTAAAAATCCTTCAGTGTTTCTTCAAGTTTTTTGTGACCGTGGTAGGTTCCGTTTAAAACACGTGATCCCGTGGTGCCGGTGCCAAAATATTTTAGCGCGTCCTCAGCTGCATCCATACATTCCTGATTATAGGTCATGCCCATATAATTGTTGGTGCCGGCAAGAATTGTTTTCTTGCCATTGATGATTGCTTCTGTCGGAGAGATTACAGCTTCCATAGTGACCGTAAACGGATTGAGTTCGCCTTTTGGGAGCTGATTATACTCAGCCATAATACTGTCGAATTTATCAAATAGATCGGTGGTCATGAGTGCTGCTTTATCCGCTGGTTTTAATTTTCTTCATCAAGAATTTTTTTAATTGCTTGTGCTACTTGCCCAACGGTTTCAAGGTCGGGAAGTATGTTGAGCGGCACAGTAACGTCAAAATGATCTTCAATGGCTGCCAGCATATCCATAACTGAAAGAGAATCGAGCTCCAGATCAGTGGCAAAAGTTGTATCGGTTTCGATGGAAACCGCTTTTTGATTAAAAGGAGCGATAAGCTCACATACCTGATCAAAAATTTCGGTCGTATCTAATGTCATATTTATACCTTTATGATAGGTTGGCTAACTTACAGAATATAGTAGTCAAAATCTATTATAAAATGAGCCTTATATATAGTTGTTCTTCTTGTACCAGTCGAGGGTTTCTTTAAGTCCGCTTTCTAAATCATGCTCAGGTACCCATCCTGTTATTTGCGTTTTCGTTTCCTTACGGCAAACCCAGTCTGGATGACACATTTCATTAACCTTCATCGCAGATAGCATCGGTGCGTATCCAAACATACGACCAACTATGTCATTTATGTGACCGATAGATTTCAAAGTAAATTTGGGAAGGGTTATATACAGCGGGTTGAGGTTGAGAATTTTTGAGGCTGTGGCGTAAAATTCTTTGTGAGAATAACCATTTCCGTGCCCATCGTCCAGTTCAATCGTCCGGTCATAATAATCCCGGTTTTCTATAACGTGCGATATTGCCTTTGCAAGATCACTGACATGGATCCACGACACCCGAAACGTCGAATTTGACGGTGAGAGAGCAACGCGCCAAGTCAGTGCCTTAAATATTTTTAATGTTTCACTATCTTTGGGGCCGTAAACACCTGGTGGACGAACAATGGTCCAGTTTATGCCAGATTTATTGTTTTGAAGGTGTATTTCACCTTGGTGTTTGCTCATCGCGTAATCTGAAATTGCTGCTTCGCGCGCAGCCAGCGTAGAAACCTGAATGAAATGAGGTTTTTTATGAGATGATTTTACCGCTTTAATGAGAGTGGAAACAGAATCGCTATTGGCAGCGATAAATTCTTTTTGCGATTTGGCTTTTATAAGCCCTGCGGCATTTATGATTACGTCGACATCATCTACCAGCTCGGATATGGCAGGTCGATTTTCGAGATCACCGCTGATCCACTTTACATTCTTTCGAGCCAGCTGAGGGCGACGGGTAAGTGCATTTACAGTATATCCATGAGACAACAGCTCTTCTAACAAATGTCCGCCGACAAAACCTGTAGCGCCCGTAAGGGCTATTATTCTGCTCATTTGTTATTCCAATAAGAAAACGCCAATCTTATAAATTCAAGATTAGCGTTTCACAAACTCATTCGTCAATTAAGTTCTCTAATTAGTGAGTTGACCTTCAAGATATTGTCTTCTTGCCTTAACGCGCGAAAGTTTACCAGATGACGTTCTTGGCAGAGAGCGTGGTGGCACGAGGATGACCTTGGGAGCTTTTCCGATAACAGCTTGAACTTCGCTTTTGATCCTGTTCTCCAGATCAATCCGGTCTTCTTCGTCGCGCTTGCGACACTGAACAAGAATTGCAGGAACTTCTTCGTCATTTTCCCCGGGAATGGAAATAGCGGCACTGTCACCTGAACGCAGTTCCGGTAGTTTTTCCACCGCCCATTCAATATCGTGGGGCCAGTGGTTTTTACCATTTATAATAATAAGATCTTTGATGCGGCCAATAATGTACAGCGAACCTTCAGCCATATATCCGATATCACCAGTGTCAAGCCATCCATCTTCGGATAGACATTGACGAGTGGCTTCCTCGTCCAGATAGTAACCGACCATAACACTGGGTCCTCTAACACAGACGCGGCCAATTTCCCGCTCCAGCAGTGCATCATCATGTTCATCGCGGATTTCAAGTTCGTATTCTGGAAGTGGTGTTCCGCAATTTACCACTTCGCGGTAATTGGCCCCATTTCCGTTAATTTTATGATCTCTAACCGATTTAACGTCGCCGCTTAATACTTCTTCGCTGACCAAATCAACTTCATAGCCGGAAAAATTCGGTGCGAAGCTTACAGCCAGGGTACATTCAGCAAGTCCATAACTTGGCATAAAGGCGCGTTTATCAAAGCCGCTATCTTTAAAAGTTTCCGCAAATATCTCGAGCACGTTGGGGCGGATCATATCGGCACCAATACCAGCTACTCTCCAGCTTGAAAGGTCCAGTCCCTCAAGGTCGGTAGAGTTAGCGCGGCGGGCACATATTTCATAGCCAAAAGTTGGGCCGGAACACATAGTGCCTTTGTTCTTCGAAATCAGTTTAAGCCATTGCATTGGGCGCCTTGCAAATGCTTCTGTTGCCAGATAATCAATTGATACCTGACAGGCAATCGGTGAAATCAACATGCCCACAAGACCCATATCATGATAAAAAGGCAGCCATGAAACGGCGCGGTCATCATCGCGAACTTCCATGCCTATTTTACCAATTCCGTGGCTATTGGACATTAACGCCTTGTGGGTCACGGCGACGCCATGTGGAAAACGGGTGCTTCCTGATGAGTATTGAAGATAAGCCAGATCATCTGGTTTGACTTCGGGAAGTTTCGCGTTTTTGATATCTTTTTTGCTTGATTGGGCCTCGAAAGTATCGGGAGTGCCAACGAACAGCATATCAAGCCCATTTGTTGCTTCATCTAGAAGCGGGAGCATATATGCTGCGGAAAGCGCTACACTTGCACCGCAACTTTTCATTTGCTGGTGTAATTGTTCTGTATACCCGTCGCGCCCGCCGAACGATGTTGGAAGTGGAAGTGGGACAGGGAGCAGTCCGGCATATTGACAGCCAAGGAAATAGCATACGAAATCTTCATTGGTTTCAGCAATAAGCGCAACGCGTGATTTCTTTTCGATGCCGAAATGAACAAGTCTGCGGCCAATTTCATGGGCACGTTCTCGAACCTGCTTGTAGGTAATACTGGTCTCAAGCTCCCCGCGAGGAGAGTAGAAGTTGAGCCCTCTAATACCTTTGGCTGCGTAATCCAGTGCTTCCGGAAGCGTACTGAAGTCTGCGTATCTCCGTGGAAGATCGGTATCGAATGTTGGTGTAGGTTCAATCATATATGATTTATGTCACTTAGCTGTTTTCAATAAAGTGGTAGGAAAAAGTCCAGAACTGAACAATAGGCTTTTCCCATTCTCACAAATTTTACGTTAAAAATAACTCATTTGTCATATTAAATTAATATATTTTGCACCCTCGATACATGCTGTCACATATAATCGCAAGTAATTTTTTCATTTATTAATATGCATTTTACAGTGCTAATTGGTTTTTGCCAACTAATAAAAGGATTGATCTATTTAGGTAAAATTTTATCTATTGCTGGACCTTTGGTTTTTTCTTGAGTTGTGAGACGTATATTCCACCGGCAATAAATAATATTGAAAGTAGAGTTGTTTCCTTTAAAGCCTCTCCGAGAAAGACATAACCTGTTATAACACCGACAATGGGTATAAGATACGTGTTATAGGATACAAATGTTGAGCCCGCTATTTGGGTAAAAATAACCAAAATCATGGTGGTTATGCCAGTAGGCAATATTCCTAGATACAGCAGTGACATTATTTCAATGTTGCCATATTCGACCGCCAGTGGTTGCTCAAATATAAACGCGAGCGGCCAGAGTACGATAGATGTCGTTGTTAACATGACGAAAGAGGTGTTGACGGGATCCGTTTTCACATAGCGACGAATAAGGATGTTTGCAAAAGCATAACCAAAGGATGCCACCATCATCCCCAGGAGGGCCAGAAATGCCATATTGCCGTTATCCGATGGGACATTCAAAGAATCGTAAAAGAGCACCAAAACGCCACAAATACCGCTGATGATGCCTGCAAATCCGAGAAGATGCATCTTTTCATCATTAAAATGGGCCATGACAAAAACCATAAGCGGGATCACAGACATACAAATGGCACCAGTTCCCGAATTTATATAAAGCATCGCCCAACTTATCAAAACGAAGGGTACTCCGGTTCCGATAAGGCCAATAACGGATCCTTTTAACCAAATCGATCTGTGAGAGGGAAGTTTTTCACCTTTAGTAATCACATAAATGGCAATCACCAACGCGCCGATTGTAATTCTGGCGGCGGCGATGGTAATAGGCGGCACTGTTGGCGCAATCATTTTTAGAAACAAAAATGACATTCCCCAAACACAGGAAAGGAATAATAAATACAAATAATGTGATAAGGGTCTATTCTCGGACATGGGAAATGGGTAATCTCACTTCATGAAAAAATTCAAACGTAATACAAATCTGACACAAGGTTATCTACAGCGCGCAGCCTATCGCTACCTTGAAAGATATGCAACTACAGAAGCAAACTTAATATTTATTCTAACACGAAAAGCTGAACGGATTTTATTGGAGCAGGAAGACCGTGATGATAAATTGAGCGAAGCCACTCATTGGATTAAGGAAATCGTCGAAAAATGCGTGAAGAACGGATTGGTAGATGATAAACTCTACGCCAAAGCGAGGGTAAATGCGTTTCTCAACGCCGGTAATTCGCTTCCTATAATGAGAAATAAACTCAGGGCAAAGGGAGTTCCGGCACATATTATCAATCAGGTGATTGAAGAATTGATGTCAAATAGTCCCCAAGTCAATCTGAAGAGCTGTATTAAATACGCGAGAAAGAGAAGGTTCGGTCCTTATAGGATTCGCGACGCGAAAGAAGACACTGATAAAAAAGAACAGGCTGCCATGGCGAGGGCGGGATTTTCTTACGATGAAGCCATGCGGATATTAAAAGCGAGCCGGGACGAATTGGACGACATTCTCTATGAAAACCCGTAATAGTTCATTTTTTCGCCTGTCAGCTAACTACACCTCTCTTTATTTCTATTTGGGGGTTATGACACCATTTTGGGGGATTTGGCTTAGGAGTAAGGGGCTTTCGCCCAGTGAAATAGGTATCATCATCGCGCTACCCTATATTATGAAAATTCTAATTGTGCCCCTGATTAGTCAGGCGGCAGACCGCAGGGACGAATATTGGCGCCCGCTGCTGATTGCTGTTGTGTTTGGAACGGTGTTTTCGACGTTCTATTTTTTCGGAACAGGTTTTTGGCAACTTTTATTAATTACCGGGATGGTGAATTTGTTTGTCCCGGCGATAACACCACTGCTTGAGACAATTACAGTAAGTCAGGTCGCGCGGCATGAGCTCAACTATGGGCGCATTAGATCATTTGGATCAACTTCATTTGTAGCGGCAGCTGTCGCCTTGGGGTTTCTACTCAAATATAATCCCATCGATTTTGTTATGATCGCTATTTATGCGAGCATGCTTTTAATGGTTATGACAACAGTTGTTCTTCCACGTGGCAACAAACGACGAAAGACCGAGGATACGCATATTTCGCCCATTGCGTATCTCTTAAAGAATACTGATTTTGTCTGGTTTCTCATCATCGTCGGCCTTTTGCAGATGAGCCACGGTGTTTTTTATTCAATGGGTAGTATTTACTGGCGGGAAAA
>CAXBLS010000132.1:0-9239 GCA_963976585.1 uncultured Kordiimonadaceae bacterium | reverse complement strand
ATGGAGGAGAGGAAGGGATTCGAACCCTCGAAAGCTTGCGCTTTACACGCTTTCCAAGCGTGCGCCTTAAACCACTCGGCCACCTCTCCTTGATTGCGGCTTTGCAGGCGCAATATAGCGTGCTTTTAAAACTTCGCAAGTAAAGAGATGTATGTTGTGGCTCTTTTTTGGGTTTGGGTCTATTAATGGCCGCAATGTCGCGTTAGTGTGATAATCCAATTACGGAGATTTAAATGATTGTTGGCCGCTTGCTTGCTTATATTTTTTTGTGCCTGGCCATTATGGTTTTGGGTGCGGAGGGGCTTCGGTTGCTTGAGGGCGGTGACGGCGAATGGATCACTGTTGGCCAAGTGGTTGATCTTATTCCTCTCGCGGAGACGGCAGGTATTGAGAGCGAAGCTGAGGGCGCAAATGTGAAAAGGAGTTGGGAAATTATCCTTGAGCCGCTGTCAAATTTTTCCGCTTTATTTGCTAGTATGATCTTATCCGGGATATTGTTTTTTCTATCGCGATCAAGATTTCGTTGAGTAAACTCATTAAGTCCGGAAATATGGGTCTTTGTGATAAGAAAGGCTTGACATTATGGCCAACTTTAACGATAACACACTGTTTTTGAGATTCAGAGCCGAGAAAATTGGCTCTTAGAAAAGTAAGGATAAGAAAATGGCAGTTCCAAAAAGGAAAGTATCACCACACCGCCGTGGTAATCGTCGTTCGCATGATAGTCTCAGTGTAGACACATATGTGGAAGATCAAGAAAGCGGTGAACTACGCCGTCGTCACCATATTGACCTGAGTTCGGGCAAATATCGTGGCCGTCAAATTCTTGAGCCAAAAGATAATTTTTAATTGAATTAATTTCGATTGATAAAAACCCGGCTGTATCATCAGCCGGGTTTTTTTATGTCTGGAAATAAATAGGAGGCAGGTTATGTCGAAAATCATACTTATCAGCGGACTTGTTGGTGCCGGTAAATCCACATATGCCCGCGAGTTAGAGAAAACCAATGGAGCGGTCCGCTTTTCTATCGATGAATGGATGGCAACGCTTTTTAAGGCCGACTGGCCGGATGATCTTAATTTCAAGTGGTCAATGGAACGAATATACCGGATTGAGGATCAGATCTGGTCGATGGTTGAAAAATTGATAAGTATTAACGTTACAGCAGTTCTAGATTTGGGACTCCTTAAACTTGAACACAGGCAGAAATTTTATGAGCTGGCGGCAACGCATGGTTATGAAATTGAAACGCATCTCATTGAGGCGGACAAAGCTATTCGTTGGCAGAGGGTTCAAAATAGAAATTTAGAGAAAGGTGAGACATTTTCGCTTGAAGTTACGAGAGAGATGTTTGATTTTTGCGAAGAGTTATATGAACGACCACATGGCGATGAAATGACAAGGTGCCAGTTTATCCGAACCGATATGGTAAATTAGTTTTACTTATCATCACCCATTTTGAGCGCAGCGATAAAGGCTTCATGTGGGATTTCCACATTGCCGTAAAGGCGCATTTTCTTTTTACCTTTTTTCTGCTTCTCAAGAAGTTTTCGTTTCCGGCTGATATCACCGCCGTAACATTTCGCGGTCACATCTTTACGCATGGCGCTGATGGTTTCGCGAGCGATAACCTTGCCGCCGATTGCTGCCTGAATCGGAATTTTAAATAGGGCGCGTGGGATCAATCCCTTAAGGCGTTCGCAAAGGGCACGACCTCTGTATTCGGCCTGACTACGGTGAACCATCATGCTCAGGGCGTCGACAGGCTCATTGTTAACGAGTATCGATAACTTAACCAGATCGCCTTCTCGGTAGCCATCCATTTGATAGTCGAAACTTGCGTAGCCTCTGCTTATTGATTTTAATTTATCATAAAAATCATATACCACTTCATTGAGCGGTAAGCGGTAAACCACCATGGCCCGGTTGCCGGCATAGGTAAGATCAATTTGTTCTCCGCGCTTTTCCTGACAGAGTGTAAGCACCGCACCGAGATGCTCGTCAGGTACCAATATAGTCGCTTTGATCCACGGTTCTTCCATATGGTCTATGTAAACTGCATCGGGCATATCGGCAGGATTATGAATTTCCTGGGTGGTGCCCTTGTTAAGGTGGATTTTATAAATCACACTTGGTGACGTGGTGATAATATCGAGATCGAATTCTCTGATAAGGCGTTCCTGAATGATTTCCAGATGAAGCATGCCGAGGAAGCCGCACCGAAATCCGTAGCCAAGCGCGGTGGAGGTTTCGGTTTCAAATTCAAAGCTGGCATCATTTAGTCGAAGTTTATGCATGCTTTCGCGAAGCACTTCGAAATCTGCAGCATCGGCCGGGAATAAGCCACAAAACACAACGCTTTGAACCGGTTTAAAGCCGGGAAGGGCTTCGGAGGTTTCATTTTTAAGTTCTGTGACCGTATCGCCGACATGGGTCTGTGACACTTCCTTGATTGAGGCGGTGAAAAAACCAACTTCGCCTGGGCCAAGTTCATCGACCAGAGTTTCTTTAGGTTTAAAAACGCCAACGCGATCAACCAGATGATCCGTATCCGCAGCCATCATTTTAACGCGCATGCCTTTTTTTAGTTTGCCGTCAATGATGCGTACAAGGACCATAACGCCGAGATAAGTATCATACCAGCTATCAACAAGAAGTGCCTTTAGGGGTTTGTCTACGTCTCCTTGCGGCGGGGGGAGTATCTCGACCAGACTTTCCAATAATTCTTCGATGCCGACACCGGTTTTCGCCGAAACGCTAATGGCACTGGATGCATCAATACCAATGACGTCTTCGATCTGCGCGCGGACCTGCTCGGGTTCTGCAGCGGGAAGGTCAATTTTATTAAGAACAGGAACAATTTCATGATTGTTGTCGATGGCCTGATAAACATTGGCCAAAGTCTGTGCTTCAACACCTTGACTGGAATCGACGACGAGAATTGACCCTTCACACGCATAAAGACAGCGGCTGACCTCATAGGCAAAATCAACATGACCGGGGGTGTCCATGAGGTTGAGGACATAATCTTCGCCGTTTTTAGCTTTATATTCAAGGCGAACGGTTTGAGCTTTAATGGTGATTCCGCGCTCGCGTTCGATATCCATATTATCCAGCACTTGCTCTTTCATATCTCTAGCACTCAGTCCGCCGCAGAATTGGATCATGCGATCAGCAAGTGTCGATTTCCCATGGTCGATATGGGCGACGATAGAAAAGTTTCTGATATGTGCTAGGTCTGTCATGATGGGGCTTTTACCACTGCCCCCCTTAACATACAAGACTATGTGGTGATTATTTTATTTCTGATGGTTTATAGACCAGAAAACGCCATGCTTTGACGTGGCCGTCTTTCATGGTTTTTGATTTTAACATCCAGTATTCAGCTTCTTTAATTAACCTCTGAATGGTTTCGGACTGATCTTCTTTACTTTTAGTTAGCGATTCGATGACTTTATCAACGCCGGCCCAGCTTTTGGCAATCATATCGATATATTGATCGGTGATATCTTCATTTACACGCAGAATATAGCCGCAATCGGTGAGCAGCTTTTCCATCTTGTCGTTTGGAATGGGGAAAGGTTGGCTGGGTTCCTGGCGTATCCATTTCTGGACGTCTTTATCCGCTAGAGCATCAGCACTGCTCAATGTGTAGTCATTGATAAGAAAAAGTCCACCATCTTTCAACTGGTCAAAAACATTTTGTAGGAGCTTGGGTTTATCTTCAACGGTATAAAGCGCTTCTTTCGAGTATGCACGGTCAAATGTACGCTCAAAGGGTTCGTCGCTTGAGGGGTCATAATGTTTAATAGGGGCTTTGCTTTCAAGCCCGGCCTTAACGGATAGGGCCATGCCTTTATCAGCGAGATTTTCCGATTGCTCATAACCCGTGATCCAAGCGCCAAATTCATTTGCAAGCACACGTGAAGGACCACCAAGTCCAGCTCCAATCACAGCAACAATCATTTTAGAAGACATACCAAGCAGTTTTGACATGCTGGTTACATATTCAGGACCGCCGGGACCGCAATAGCCTTCTCCCCAGATAAGTTGAGCTGTCTCGAGGCGTTTATCATCCCAAACCATAGCTTCCGGTGCATCGCTTTCGGGCTCCGTCACTTCTTCAGGTTCATTGGCGATTTCTTCTATGTCTTCGCCGCGCGCAAGCCGTGCCTTGATATCATCGAGATCATAGCCTTCCCACCAGGCTTTCAATCGCCATTTCATGGGTACTTTTACTGTGGTTTCTTTACTTGTCATCGCTTTTTTAGAGTCCCCTCAATTTCCATACATTGGACACTATAATTTGATGATCTTTAAATATGGTTAATAAGCATAGGTTAATGTCTTAATTATCTAAGTATTCCGCCAGTTTTCTTAGTAACGGTGGCAATCACATTCTGTCTAAACGCCTCGATTTCATCATCGGTCATGGTTTTATCGACAGGTTGAAGGCGGACGTTGACGGCGATCGATTTTTTATCATCGTCAATTCCGGCACCCTGATAAATATCAAATACACTAATGTTATCAATAAGTTTCTTATCTACGCTGGAAATTACCTTAACGAGTTGCTCAGCCGCAAGGTCTTTAGTGACGACAAAGGCAAAATCACGTTCTACGGATTGGAAATCAGATGATTTTAGTGGGCCGCGGCTGTTTCCGCGCTTCGGTCTTGGCAATGGAATATTACCAAGCATGATCTCAAAACCAACAAGAGGACCCTTTACATCGAGCTTTTTGAGCGTTGTTGGATGAATTTCGCCGAAATAAGCCATAACATTCTTGGGGCCCAATCGGATCACTCCGCCGCGACCTGGATGGTACCAGCTTGGAGCTTCGGCGACCACTTGCGCGTTGTCGGCGTTTACACCGATTGCTTTCAAAATCGAAATGGCGTCGGCTTTGGCGTCATAAACATTGACGTCCTCAGGATTTTTTTGCCAGTGACGTTCATGTTTCTGGCCGCGGCGGATGCCAGAAATGACAAAATCCTGACCATCAGGTTCATCAGATGAGAATTGGTTTCCTGCTTCAAAGAGCGCCACATTTTTGATGCCACGGTCGTTATTACGGCTAGCAGCTGTGATTAGATTAGGCAGCAAATTTGGCCGCATGGCATCAAGATCAGAACTGACAGGATTATCAAGTATAAGCTCGGGTTTTAAATCGGCAAATATTTGCGCCTGAGAACTTGGTATAAACGACCATGTCACCGCCTCACGCAGACCGCATGCAGCAGCCTGGCGCTTGGCCATACGAATGCGTTTTTGCATAGGGCTAAGACCCGTGACGATATCACGGCTGGATTTGGGCAGTGGCTCGCCAACAATTTTATCGTAACCATGAATGCGCAGGACTTCTTCAACCAGATCGGGTTCGCGGTCAATATCACAGCGCCATGAGGGGCTGGTCACATCCAACGTCTCTCCGTTGTCGGTTACTTTAAAACCAAGGCGGATGAGGATGTCGATAATTTCGGACTTGGCTATATCGACGCCACCAAGCTCGCGGACGCGTTCGGGCCGCATGGTGATGGTTTTACTTACTACTGGCACTTCACCAGCAAGTGTCACTTCGCTTGGTTCACCGCCGCACATATCAATGATCAGGCGGGTTGCGATTTCTATGCCGTCAAGAACTGTCGCGGGGTCAACGCCCCGTTCAAAGCGGTACCGGGCGTCACTTTCTATACCCAGTTTACGGCCCGTCATGGCGGTTCGGATCGGGTCAAACCAGGCGCATTCAAGAAATACATTTGTGGTATCATCGTAAGTTCCGCTACCAGCACCACCCATAACACCGCCGATGGAATTGATGGCTTTATCATCGGATATGACACACATTTCGTCATCAAAAATATGTTCTTTTTCATCAAGAGCCAGCAATTTTTCACCAGATTTCGAAAGACGAACGGTAAAGTTTCCGGCAATATTGTCAGCGTCAAAAACATGGAGAGGGCGACCGTAATCATGGGTCATGAAGTTGGTGATATCAACAAGTGCGGATATGGGTTTCATTCCCAGTGATATGAGTCTGCGCTGCATCCATTCGGGGCTGGGACCGTTTTTGACGCCGCGAATATAGCGTCCCGCAAATACCGGACATGCTTGCCTGTTCTCAATATTTACGGTGATCGGACTTTCAAATTTTCCTGGTACTTTCGAAATATCAGGTTCAATAAGCGTACCAATTCCGGCTGCGGCAAGATCACGGGCGACCCCATAAACCCCAAGCGCATCCTGATGGTTTGGTGTGATGGCAATTTCAATGGTCGGATCGTTAAGTCCAGCATATTCTGCAAAACTGGTGCCAATAGGGGCATTGTTTGGTAGTTCGATTATACCGTCATGGTCATCACCTAGACCAAGTTCGCGTTCTGAACACATCATGCCGTTGCTATCAACACCGCGAATATTGCTTGGTTTAAGTTTAAGGCCGTTTGTCGGAATCGTACACCCACTAGGCGCGAATGCACCGAAAAGACCAGTTTTTGCATTGGGTGCGCCGCAGACAACCTGTATTATTTCGGTTCCGTTATTAACTGTGCACACTCGAAGCTTATCGGCATTGGGGTGCTGTTCAGCCTTCTCGATTTTCGCAATTACAAACGGTTTTAGATCCTCTGTCGGATCGACAATTTCTTCCACTTCAAGGCCAATGGCGGTCAGTGTTTCGGAAATTGTATTTAAATCGGCGTCAGTATCGAGGTAACTTTTAAGCCAGGACAATGTGAATTTCATCTTACTTGCTCCCTTTGATTGTGGAAGTTCTTGTACTTAAGGATGGAATATCCAGTGCCTGAAAACCATAGTGTTTTAGCCAACGAAGATCGGCAGCGAAAAAGTCCCTAAGGTCTGGAATACCCCATTTTAGCATAGCGGCACGGTCGAGCCCAAGCCCAAATGCAAAGCCCTGATATTCCTTGGGATCAAGATTGACATTTTCCAGCACCCGTTCATTGACCATGCCACAGCCCATAATTTCGAGCCAGTCATCGCCCTCACCGATCAGCACTTCACCGTCTTTAAACGAGCATCCGATATCCACTTCGGCGGACGGCTCAGTGAACGGAAAGTAACTTGGACGGAAGCGGATCTCAATATCGTCTCTTTCGTAAAACTTTTTGCAAAATTCCTCAATGCACCATTTCAGATGACCCATATGGATGTTTTTATCAATAACCAGGGCTTCTACCTGATGAAACATTGGTGTGTGGGTTGCGTCGCTGTCATTTCTGTAAGTCCGCCCCGGTGCAATAATGCGGTAGGGTGGCTCGCCTTCAAGCATGGTGCGGATTTGCATCGGTGATGCGTGGGTGCGCAGCACTTTTCTTTTACCTTCATCATCTTCGGGAAAATAGAAGGTATCATGCATTTGTCGGGCAGGATGTTCTTCAGGGATGTTAAGCGCGGTAAAATTATAAAAATCTTCTTCGATCTCCGGTCCCTCGGCGACAGAAAAACCCATTTCCGTGAATATCTCGGTGACCTCATCTATTACCTGTGTGATTGGATGAATGCTACCACTGTCTTCGCGGGCAGAGGAAAGGCTGATATCGACACTTTCTGACTGTAATTTGATGTTTAAGGTTTCTTCCTCAAGGGTGTCTTTTCGAGAGAGGACGGCGTCGTTCAGTGTGTTTTTAAGCTGATTTAATTTTGGGCCGAATTCTTTCTTTTCCTCCGGCGTCATTTTGCCGAGCTCGCGCATGAGTAAACTGACGCGACCTTTTTTGCCGAGCTCAGCAATGCGGATAGTCTCCACGCCGTCGACATCGGTCGCTGCCGCGAGGTTTGCGGTGATTTCTGTTTCCAGTGATTGGAGGTCTTGCATTATTTCCTACCCAAAAATTTATTTATTAGATGATTAAAATTGAACATAAAGAAAAAGGAGCCTACTGCCAAGCGGCAGGCTCCTCAAACTTGAATTTTTTTGAACCCTGAAAGGGGGTCTTTAAGCGATTGCAGCTTTTGCTTGGTCTGCGATGGCTTTAAAGGCTTCTGGTTCACGAACGGCTAAATCAGCCAGAACTTTACGGTCAAGTTCGACGCCTGCGAGTTTGAGGCCGTTCATAAATCGTGAGTAAGTTAAACCTTCAAGGCGGGCCGCTGCGTTAATACGCTGAATCCACAGAGCGCGGAATTGGCGCTTGCGAACCTTACGGTCGCGATATGCATATTGGCCTGCTTTTTCGACAGCCTGCATCGCAACGCGAATTGTGGATTTACGACGACCGCGGTAACCTTTAGCGGCTTTGAGAACTTTTTTGTGACGGGCTTTTGATGTTACGCCCCGTTTTACATGTGCCATTTTATTGCTCCATTAACCGTAAGGCATAAATTTTTTCACAACACGAGCATCAGGATCACTAAGGACCGTTGTGCCACGTTGATTGCGAATTTGTTTGTTTGAGCGTTTAATCATACCATGCTGCTTACCAGCTTGACCTGATTTCACTTTGCCTGAGGCGGTGATTTTGAAGCGTTTTTTGACGCCACTTTTCGTCTTCATTTTGGGCATTTAGCTTTCCTTCAGTTTTATTGTCAGTGTTAACTGACCAGCTTTTTAAACGGATAGGCATGCCCTAACAGGCCGTACCGTTCGTCGAGAGGAGGTGTATAGCTCTGTTTTCTGGGGATTGCAAGCCTATTTGATAAGAAAAGTAAGCACCCTTGGATTAAGGGATTATTTACATTAAGTTGACATATTTGAAAACCACTTTAACAATAAATTTATTGCCTTCTTAAGGATAGAAAGAATCAATTTATATGTATGCTCGCAAACTCTTACTGAAACTAGTTCCTGTACTACTCATCTTCTTTGTTATCGCGTCCTGTTCAGAGCAACCAGAGCCGGATGGTCTTGATGCACATCCTGCCATTTGGAAGCTGGGTAACGGTGATGCTCAGGTTTATCTTCTCGGTTCAATTCATCTGCTGCCTCCGGATATGAAATGGTACGGCGGGCAAATAGAAAAACTGGTGGATGACGCCCAAGAAGTTGTTTTTGAAGTTCACATGACGGCGCAAACACAAGCACAGGCACAAGCTATCACCATGCAAAACGGTATGCTCAGCGGTGGCGATGTATTGAGCAATTATGTTTCAGAAGAAGAGTACGCATTTTTGCAAGAACTCGCACCAAAGCTTGGTATACCGGCAGAAGCGATCGCAAACTTTAAACCATGGTTTGCTTCTATAGCCCTTTCGGTCAGCGCCATAATTCAGGAAGGATG
>CAXBLS010000131.1:0-9324 GCA_963976585.1 uncultured Kordiimonadaceae bacterium | reverse complement strand
TATAATGGGAAAGGTTTTTAAGTGGGTATTTATTTTATTTAACCTACTTATGGCTTTTTCACTTTACAATGGTATGCAGGGTGCTGGCGAGGTAATGCAAGAGATGGATGAAGGAGCTCAGCAAGCTGGTGCCGCTGTTGGAACTGCTATAGGTGTAACATTTTTGCTAGGTATATGGTTTGTTGGAGATGTAATTTTAGGTCTGTTTGTTTTATTTACTAGACCAAAGTAAATCTAAACAAGCTAGACCACTTTCTTCACAGCTTTCGCATCAGCAAAGAAATATCGTTGAGTCATTGTAAACGCACATGTCTGATTCTCCCGCAAATAGCACATATCTTTAGTGCTGCTCCAATTATGAATGATCGTCTGCCAGAATGGGACCTATAAAATAGAATTGGTGGAATTTTTAACAGAAGCTGTTGCCAATATCTGCCAGAATGGGACCTATAAAATAGAATTGGTGGAATTTTTAACAGAAGCTGTTGCCAATACGTGATGTGTCCATGATGACATAAACTCATTCTAGTATGTTTTTTGGCACTGATTTTCAATAATGACTGGAAATCAAAAATTTATTTTGCATGTGAAAAGTAACTCCATTTATGATAGTAGTAGAATCATTAAATCAATTTTTAGGAAACGCATATATGGCAAATAAAATAGAACTAGAGGAATTGCAAGGCCACTATGACATAGTTTATGCTTCAACACCGCAATTAGATCAGTTTTACGAACCTGGTTTTGGGTCCGCAAAAATCGAAGGAAATAAATTAACAGGTGTTGACGCACTGGGAGTTATTTGGAATGCCGAGTATCAAATTCTTCAAAATGGTACTATCAGTTATGAGGCGTTGCTTAACCCATCTGATGCTCCTTCAACTGTTGGCCTAATTGACGATGATGGCATTCTTTCAAGAGAGCCTCAAATATACAATGGTATATTAAACGTAACAAAGACAGATCGTCATTTAATATTACGAACTACTGTTAAACAAGGACCGATTACAATCGACGTACAATTTAGAAAGAAATAATGGCTGATCAAAATATTTGGTATCGTTTAATCTCACTTGCTCGTTCTCACGCAGCAGACGACCTTCGTTTGTCAAACAACCTTTTGGCAATTTCTGACGCGCTGCAAGAGCTAGAAAATAGCAACGAATTATCAAACGAACAAATTACTATAATAACTGATCAGTTGATTCAAATATCAATTGAACTGACAGATAAGTCAAAGGACATGAATTTTGCTATAACTAAGTTAATGGGGGGAATATGAGTGACAATAATAATTCAAATTTAACACACAAACCTCCCAAACAAGAACTTTTAGAGGAACTTAGAGATCAATTAAGCCAAGAAGTAGAAAGAAATACTGAGCAGTTCAATGATGTACAAATGCCTGTTGCTTTCGCTACACTAGAAAACGATGTAAAACATTTATGGCGATATTTTATCCTACTATCGACTATCCTGATAGCAATTATAGGGTACTTTGCTAATTTTCATATCAATATCAATGGCGAAATTTCCAGTTTGGTCGAAAAAATTAATATTGGAACAGTAAAATCTCAAGCTTTGGATTCTAAAGTTCAATCAATAGAAGGCAGGTTAGAACGGGATATTGATGAGACCAACGATAGGGTAGATAATATAATTATTAAAAATGGTAATAACAATTGGTGACTTCAAATTGTGACAACAATCTTATTTTAAACCAACTCCACAACTTTCTTCATCGCCTCCACATCAGCTTCAATGTAACGCTGTGTCATCGTAAGCGAGCTATGCCGCGCCAGCATCTGTACATCTTTAATGCTTCCACCAACCGCTGATATCTTCCTCGCCGCATTGGTTATGAAGGTGCGGCGGCCAGAATGAGAGCTACAGCCTTCAAAGCCAAGTTGTGAATACCAGTAGCTAAACAAGTTGACGATAGTTTGCGCTGACATGTTGCACCCCCTTTCAGAGCGTATGACGTACACATGGTTATCAGCAAGCCAGCTTTCTGACCGAAGTTCGTTTAATGCTTCCTGTAACTCCTTATTAAGCCATATAACACCGCCTCCATTTCCTTTGGATGCTTCATCCGTTAGTGAGATACAATCTGCTACACTACCATCACTATCGGAAACCATCGTCCATTTAAGTTTAGCAATCTCTTTCGCTCTAAACCCTGCCTTAACAGATAAAAGAAATATAACCTTATTGCGTATTGTTGATCTTGTCGTCTGTAAGTAATTAAGCACAGCCCGTTGCTGACTGGCACTTAATGTCTTCGCTTGCTTTCCCAGCGCCATAAAACCCTCCTGTATTCGTTATAAAATCTATCTATAGTAGTATATTTATAATGTATTATATTTACAAGACATCATTGTGGCTGAAATATTTCAATTAAAACAGTTGGTTGTTCAAACATATTATGAAATTTACATTTTATAATGAAATACATAAAGTTTATTATAAACAACCAATGGGGGTGTTTCTGGTTTCTGTTATTGGGAGAATATTATGATTATAAAGAAGTTAAGCAAATACGGTTTATTGATTTTGACTGCATTAATATTATCACATGGAACTGCATACGCTCAATTCGGTGGAATTCTTAAAGACGTCAACAAGTTGGTTGATGAAATAGCTAAAATTGAGAAATCTAAAAAAGTCGAAGAGCCTCAACTTGAACAAACCTCCCGCTCTAATTTGAATTTCGAAATTGTATCCTCAAGAAGATACGGCACCGAATACAGTTATTTAAATATAGGCAGAATGTCTTCACAGAACGCTTTCTGTTCTCTGATGAATCACAGTGTTTTTACCGGATTAGCAATCGATCAATGGGGCAACACAGCCACTGCACTTCGAAAGATTGATACAGGGTTACTTCATTCATGGCTAAAAAATAAAGCTCAAGGTATGGGTGTTACTGAAAGATACAGCAGTGAAATAACACCATCTTCTGCATCAATGAAAGCTATAGATCAATTATATAAGTCCTGCATTAAGCAGGTGACTTCGACAGAAGAAAACAGAGACGCACAAGACAGAATTAACAGGTATTTTGATCTAAGTGACTACGTTCAAAATGGTCCGAATGAATGGGTTTGTCTAGCTGAACCAAAGATTGAAGTTACAGAGAGACTTTCTGACGATGGCGATTTAATAAGAACAGAAAATGTCTTGCCCGTCCCAAACTGCATTAACGCCTCCATCTCTCCACAAGCTCGAACAGTTTTGATGATGATGGCCTTTGAAGAGGGTGCCGGAGTGCTTATGAAGGCATTAAATAGAACAGCAGGAATTATTGAGGTGGAAAGAGAAGCAGAGCGAGCGAAAGCTGCCGAACAGAAACAAACACGATTACAAGCGGCAGAAGCGGAAAGAGCCTCGGCAACAGCCAAGGAAGAAGCTGAAAATCAGAAAAATGAAAGGAGGCCTCAAATTATTGCCACGGCGGTTTCAAATAATAGAGACGCTATTTCTGCTTACGACTTAAAGCCAGAGTATCTTGAGTCCAATTACAACAACATGACATTGAGAGAAATTCTTTCAGTGCTAATCAGCTCACCCGGTCAGCAGGTTTTTATTGAGAACTCCATTATGTATGGGGATTTCATCTTGGTGGTAAAATTTGACAATGGGAATATGGTCAAATGGGGCTTCGCAGATGAGTATGGAGATTTGAGCCTTAAAGCCACAAACTTTGCTAGCCGAGACAATAGTGACCCTATGATACTTGAGTTTATGACGTTCAATACCGACAACGCTGGCTTCTTTGCAGAACTCTTGCTAAATAGCTTAATTGAGGATGGGATCAACGCTCAGATGTAGCAAGATCGCATTTGCTCATGAGATTATAATAGTAATCACAGCAACATTTTTATAACACAGCGTTGTTACCAGCACCGACCAACAGCATATCAGCTCCAATCGCTTGTTGGGACAATCGCGGTAATATTGACTTCTTGATGAACAAGCATGAAAATTTTCTCGTACTCTAACATGTTATAAAATGTAAAGAATATAATGGGTTTTGGTTAGAGTCCTGTATGTGCCACATAAAACAAAAAAAGCATATTCAACACGGCCAGCCAGCCAATAACAACCGCCCCACGTGCGCAATACCCCCAGGTGGCTGTTGTATCTTTCGCGTTTGCACTTGCAATATATTTACCAGCGCTTCGCCAAATGCAAATTAGTATAAACATCATATATATAATTACAGCTATTGAAAAAACCCATATTTGAAAGTTCTTAAAATCTGTTATTTCTTTGTAATAACCCAGCATACCCAACAGATAATTAAATGCTGCCAATGCTAAATACGTCATTATACCCATTCGCCAAAACGTAAATGATAAGCTTACCTCACCACGCCAAAGCTTTTGCCAAAACCCCACTCAGATTCTCCAATAAAAAAACCGCCTTGCATAAAACAAGTTATGTGAGTCTAGTGTAGCGCCCATCAATTGAAGCTATCAAGTGTATTAGTTCTTAATTATTATTAATCCAGCCAACCATGCGTTCTGGCTCGCTATTAAATCGAGTTTCTCAGCCTCCGTCTTAGCCCGCTTTACCTGTCCGCTAAGCGTGCGTACCTTATTCGCTACAAGTAGCTTGCTTGTGGTCTTTAAAAAGGCTTCGTTAATCTCTTCGCAGTCGGTTTGCTCTCGTTCTGAATCGCTGTTTAGATATTCGACATATTCTTTCATTGTCTTTCCCTTAAATATTACTGTTCGTAGTATTTATGGGACTGAATATTTTGTGAAAGTTTATGAGGAGTGTCAATTCCGTAAACTTAATTACTTATCGTTGGCCTTTTTTCGATACATTTCGGGCAAATAAAATTCATCATCGTTGGTGCATATTTCACTTTTGAGTTCAACTCCTTCTTCTTCCGCCAAACGCTCATTTTCCGCTTGCAATTCATCAATCCATTTTTTGATTGTTGATATTGCGTTCCCATATTTCATTAATTTCTCAGTTATACCGTCCCGGTCCGCGTCTGGCACCCTGAGTTCCGCCTCCAATTTTTCAATATTTTCGTTTAAGCGCACTATGTACCATCTGTTTTCTGTTATCTCATGTTCGTTAACTTCGATTTCAGCTTGCTTTAATGTTTTAACTTTCTCCATAGCGCTTTCAAAATCATCATACACCTCAATACTCGGCAGCTTTTTCACAAATTTATAAACTTTTTCTAGGTCACGTTTATAGTCTTCACGCGTAGCATATGAGTTGCCAATTGTTAACCAAGAAGAATTTCTCACAATTTTTGATGCATCATTTTGCAATCTCTTCTTTCTTAATCCTCTATTGTATTTCTCAACTTCGGCTTTAGTAAAATGCTCTCCTTTGTTTCCCACTTCGTGCATAAAATACCAATATTCGAATTTATTGAGCAAAGACAATGCGTGAAGTGTATCCCATGAGTCAATGTGCTTCAGCTTTTCGGTACGGTTATCCTCCTGCATGAATTCAGCTACTTTCACATGCCTCATTCCTGCCGAATAACTGAGTGGGATCAGCCTGCAAAATTTTCTAAACTTAGCTGTTTTCAGTTTTTTGTACGCCAGCAGAATTTTGCGAGAGGTCTCGTGCTTATCTTTAATGTTCTTCAAAAAGTCAGCCGATATATCATCTGCTAATTTTTTAAGATCAAGGTCTTTCTGTTTTACGTTCAGCAACGCTTCAAATTTTGATTGATTCATTATCATTTCCTAATTATTCAAGCAGTGACGGATCCGTCACTTTTTTACGCACAAGCTAGTTGCGCCATGTTTCCATTGAAAAGAATTAGGTCATGATAGAAAGCACTTACAAAACTTAGTAGCAGGGCTTACTCATTCCAATAACTAGCATTTAGGAACGGTGGTGAGAGGTTTCAAGTGTTTTTGTGAAAAATAATTAAGAAAAGAAAACGAGCCTGTCCTTGGGGGGGAAACAGGCCCGTTAATACACTGTAAGTGCTAACACTTAGTGCAGACCAAATGATATTATATTATAAATTTTTTATCAATAGAAAATCAAAGGGCAGAACAAAAATATGAACGTACATCAGATTAGGAAACACATGTGACGGGCGCGTCACTTACATTTAACCTTATTCCGGCACTTCTTCTCACCATTCAGTTCAAAAAACGGCTTTACCTTCTCAAGCGGTTCACCGTAGTCAAGCTTACATAGTTCCCCATGCAAGACCTCCATACTGGCCCCCTGCCTATAAAGCCGCCCGGCGCCGCCCAGTAGCTGCTTGCCATCACTGTGCCCCGTCATTTGATAGCTAAACTCGTCTGACACTCCAGCGTTCTGTAGTGCTGTTGCAAATGTATGGCGGAAACAATGAAAGTCTTTCATTTTACCTGCCCCCGCTTTAACGCCGATTTCATGTTTAAAACCCGTATAAGATTGCGTGCGTTTTCTATACTCACCATTAAACCAGCGTGACAGTTCTTTTGCGTAACCGCCCCGCTTTTTGTCTTTAGTCAAACCTTTAAACAACAGATGGTTTTCTCTGTCTTCGGTCCATTGATATTTCTTTTGCTTAAACAGGTCGACAAATTCTAAAAAACCAAGCTCTATCAGTTTCGGGTGTAACGGCACAAAACGCTCATCACCGGTTTTTAGCTTTTTACCGGGTGCTTTCAAATTGTGGCTTATGCACCACACGCCATTCACCTCAACAATGTCATCGGTGCGTAATTGTGCGATCTCATTTGCCCTGCTACCTGTATATAGAGCTATGAGAGGTGCCCAGTACTGGTAAGGATGGTTATAAGAGCCATTGGTGGCCGTGAAGGTTGCGTGTGAGAAAATGCGCTGTAATTCATCTTTGCTAAATGGCACGCGCTTTTTCTTCTCTGCTTTACTGACTTTGAATTTGACGTTCGCATTACTGAAGAGGTTATCAAGGCCATTGTTATAAAATGTCTTTGCGTGCTCAAAAACAAGCTTACAGCTTTCAATGTGCTCATTCTTAGTTAAATTCGTAATCTCACTAATTGTACCGCCCCTGCTTTTGGTGCGCTTGTTTAAGGCGTTTCTGTATTCACGCAATTTAGCCTGATCAAATTGTGATACTTCTATGTCACCAACAATACTGATCATAAAATTTATATGACCTTCAGTTTGTTCAAGCGTTTTCTCACTAATGGAAGATGCCTTCTCTTCTTTATAAGACTTTATCAAAGCTGATAGTTTAATGGGTGTGTGGCTAGATGTTTCTTTTGGTGTAGCTTTTGTTTCGATCACAATGCCACCCTCACCTAGCACCGCCGCAATCTCATTATTCTGTTCTCGCGCTACTTTCTCCTTTGCACGTTCGAATAATTTATCAATATTCTCCAAGTCCGTATCCACAAACTCCAGCAAGCCATGATGAGCTATAAAGCCGAGCTTCATACGTAAGTCATCAACAATATCTTCAAACTTATCACTGCCCCAATAAACACTGTCCTGTATATTTGGATCGGCTTCTGCAATGTTATTGCGGAAACCCTTTATCAATATATTAATATCTATATCAGCCATATCTTTTGATCTTTCATTGTTTTTTAGATTTGAAAGAATCTTCTGTGTATAAGCTGTTAGCTGGCCAACTCTAACTTTAGCCACATCAAAATCTTTAGTTAATAGAGATATGTGAAGTGCATTTGCTTTATTCAAGTACCTGGCTCGATACCATTCTGGCAGCGTGAACCTAAAGTAATAAACACCATATTCATTTTGTTGCAGGTGGCGAATGCTGGCCAATTTTGTACGACCTTTTTGTACGACCATTAACAGCAAAAAGAGGAAAAACCGTTCAACATATTGATTTTAAACGATAATCAGAAAAAAGTGGTGCCCCCAGTCGGACTCGAACCGACACATCCAAAGGATACTGGATTTTGAATCCAGCGCGTCTACCAATTCCACCACAGGGGCACTGAGAAGGAATGATCATGCCATTTACATGATATCGGCGCATCATAGCGCGAAGATTGCGTCCGTCAAGCTTCTGTTTGGGTGGAAAATGAATAAAATTACTTTTTTTTAAGTCCTAGTGTTGTAGAACTAGGTCAGAAAATAAAAAAGGGTTGAAAATTAATGCTTCGAAATCTTTATGACAGGACCATGCTCCTTGCGGATCATCCAAAAGCGCTTTGGATACTGGCGTTGATGTCCTTTGCTGAAAGTTCTTTTTTTCCGATCCCGCCGGATGTTTTATTGATCCCTATGGTGCTTGCGGCGCCAACGCGAGCTTGGAGAATTGCTTTTGTCTGCTCGGCAAGTTCCGTGGCCGGAGGAATTTTTGGCTACATCATTGGCGCATATTTCTTTGATGTCGTCGGTCAGCCCATCGTTGATTTCTATCACCTTCAAGCCCAATTTGAGCGTTTTCAGGTTCTTTATAATGAATGGGGCGCCGTTATCGTGGGGGTAGCCGGATTTTCACCTATTCCTTACAAAGTATTCACCATTGCCAGCGGCGTAACCAATCTGGATATCACCACTTTCATTATTTCCAGCGCAGTCTCGCGAAGTGCGCGCTTCTTCCTGGTGGCAGCCTTGCTTTGGAAATACGGCGCACCAATTCGAAGCTTCATTGAAAACCATCTCGCCAAACTGAGTCTGCTTTTCTGCATATTACTGGTTGGCATGTTCGTGGCTCTTAAGTATATATAGGCTATGATGAAACTGATAAAATCTCTATGGGACTTCGCCTATACCAATATTGTCGAGCTTTCTTTGCTGGCATCGGTGTTGATGCTGGGGGGTGCTTACGGCTTTGAATATATCGGCGGGCTTTACCCATGTGATTTATGTTGGCCGCAACGTTATGCCCATATGGCGGTCATTATCTTCGCTAGTTTTGCTCTCTATCTTAGGAAATCTAATCCGGTTAAATGGCTTCGCTTTAAAATGATGACCCTATTTTCCTATATGGTCAGTGCCGGCTATTCAGGCTATCACGCCGGTGTTGAGCAAAAGTGGTGGGAAGGTCCAGACAGCTGTACGGTTACCAGCGATGCAGGCGCCATGTCGGCCACAGATTTTTTCAATCAACTCCAAGGTGCGCCGATTGTCCGCTGCGATGAGATCCCCTGGGAGATGTTTGGCGTTTCAATGGCCGGATATAACTTTCTTATTTCTCTTGCTCTTACCGTTATGTTACTATTAAGCGTCAGACAGGACTTCAGAAGATGAGCAGCTTTAAAAACAAACACATTCCAAGACCCATGAGCAAACAGGCTCAGCTTGACCGTATCATTCGTGTTGATCATGCTGGCGAATACGGCGCAGTGCGCATTTATGAAGGCCAGCTTGCCGTGTTTGGTGACA
>CAXBLS010000130.1:0-9629 GCA_963976585.1 uncultured Kordiimonadaceae bacterium | reverse complement strand
GCTCGTGATATCCCCAGCGTCATATTGGCCGGCTGTTGTCGTGCCGACAAGTACAAAAATATCATCACCAGCACCACCATCAACATCATCAGCACCTTCACCTGCTCTGATCATGTCGTCGCCATCACCGCCTTTTATAGTATCGTCGCCAGAACCGCTTACAAGTGCGTCATCGCCGCCCAATCCTGTGATATTCAAATCATCGGTCGCGTCCATAAATACCAGCGTGCTATCGCTGTCATCCTGCGCAACAAACGTGTTCGTTGTTGTTTCAGTAAAATTGGTTAAAAGTGTAGGTTCCGGCGGCGGGGGTGGGGGCGCCACTGCCGCGCCACCTGTGCCGCCATCACCACCGCAAGCAGATAGCGGCAACAGCGCCATCAAAATACCGGTGGGTTTTAATTTGCTGCTTTTTTGTTTATTTGAATTACGATTATTATAATAGTCGGCCGATGCACGTACATCCATTTCAGATCCCCCAATTTGATCGTTATGAATAAAACATATGTTATTAAAAATTGCTCCGCAATAAAAAAAGGCCCCGCAGGGCCTTTTTCATCTTATGAGTAATCAAGTTACCAAGGCAACATCCGTTTTAGCACATTGTCTTTTTTGCCATAATGATGGTAAAGAGCCATTATGATGTGTAGCAGAATGCAAAGCAGCGTCACTTTGGCAAATATGCCATGCATGCTTACAACTAAATCAGCAGTGCTTTCTGCTTTTTCAATAAACCTTGGGATCGAAAACATGCCGAAAAATGAGACGGTTCCACCTTTTGCCTGTACAATCGCAACTCCAACCGTCGGAAGTGCGATAAGAAGGATGTAAAAAAGCATATGAAGCCCATGGGCACCAAGCGCCTGAAGGTTTCCCGTACCATCAGGCATCTCGGGAACAGGGTTCTTTGCCCGCCAAGTAAACCGAAGAAGAATTAAGAATAAGATGAGCAGGCCGACTGAGAAATGATAGCCCGCAAGCCCCATCCCTTCGTAGGCTTCCTCTTTAAAATTCCCGCCGAGCCAGTATTGGCCCAAAATAATGAGAAACATTCCCCAATGAAATGTTTTGGCAACCCAGCCATATGAATTACTGGTATTTCTTGATGACATGATGTTTATACCCTCCTGAGTAATGTTTTGTTTTCTATCAATGCACTCTTTTGCGAATACTATTATTTTTTATTTTTACTGAAAAATTTATCAAAAATTGTCCTGATATTGAAGATTACCCAGATCGGAATAACGATTATGGCGCCAAGTAGGATATACTTACCTGCCCAGTTGACCACATCAAGGATAACTTCAAGTATTCTACCAAGGGTTTCCGGAACATCTTCGATCAGTGCCACAGGATCGATATCGAAAAAACTAAGCACAAGCCCCACACATAGCGAGGCAATAACAAGCTTCCAAACAAGACTGGACGTCGTTTTATCCATACGTAATTCCAAAAAACAACCTTATACTTCAAGATATTGGGTTATTTTTAGGGTGTCTGTCAATATTTTAGTGCTTAGATATAGATCATCTAATTATCTTGCCTTTGTGACCGCGCCGTAAATTCCGCCTCTTCCATGTTAAAGCGCAACTGGTTCATGAGCAGGTTGATGGCCTGCTTTTGGGCAGGATTATTTTGCTGTGTCGCTGATAAAATGGCCAGTTCATTCATAGCAAGCACATAATCTTGATCCTTGCTGGCAGACACGATGACATCAACACGTTCGCGCACAATATTTTCCGAAGCAGAAAAGCTATCAACAAGCCTCTCTTCAAGGGTTTTTCTATGTTTTTCCTGATTACTGTCGCAGCTTGAAAGACAAAGTAAAGCAAGTGGCACAAGAATTATATGTGCAATATTTTTGATCATCATGCTGTTAAAATAGCATTACAATTATTAAAAATCTCTTTAATTCGCAGGTCTGTTTAACGCGAATTTACAATATCAATAAATGTATCTATGGATGCCGGATCAGTATTAAACGCCGTAACAAGCCGCGAACTATTGATACCGGCAACGCTACGGTTATAAAAATGAACTCCCGCATCATTTAGTTTCTCCTGAAGCGCAGAATCAATCTGAGCAAACATCAAGTTCGACTGAACTGGAAAGGAAAATTTGATACCGCTCGCATCTTTTGTCCCCTGATATAATATCTCCGCCATTGCGTTGGCATGGGACGCATTTTTTAGCCACAGATCATTTTCAAGATAGGCAATGATCTGCGCTGAAATAAAACGCATTTTTGATACCAGATGCCCACCTCTCATACGCCGGTAAATAAAGCTTCCATCATCAGATCCATTAAAGAAAATAGCCGCCTCGGCACCAAGGGTTCCGTTTTTGGTGGTGCCGAACGAGAGTGCATCAACACCCGCCTTCCAGGTCATCTCCGCAGGCGTACAACCAATTTTTGCGACCGCATTGGCAAAGCGAGCACCGTCCATATGAAGCTTCATATTGCACTTCTTAACCACAGTGGATAGCGCGGCCACCTCATCCGGGGTATAAACTGCGCCTGTTTCGGTGGTATTGGCAATAGATAGAACCGACGGCTGGCTATGATGCGGTTCACCTTCCATGTGCCATGCAATAGCATCGTCAAGTTCATCAACACCGATCTTGCCATTTTCACCCTTAAGCGGCACCAGTTTGGCACCACCTGTCTGAAATTCATTGGCGCCGCACTCGTCGCCGTACACGTGGCTATCCTTTAAGCAAAACACGGCACCGAAAGTTGGGGATAACGTAGCAATAATAAGTGAGTTTGCCGCCGTGCCAGAAATCAAATTAAAGGCATTTAAATCTTCATTGTCAAATACCCGCCTGAGCGCTTGTTCTGATCTCGTTGTTATTTCGTCGCCGCCGTAAGCAGCAGCGTCACCTGTATTTTCATCGCAAATCGCTTTTAAAACTTCCGGTGAGACTCCAGAATTGTTATCACTACGCATAAATCGCTCCCTGCTTGTTCACTTATTTTATCGACAAATGACATAATATTGGTATTTATTACAGATATTATTATAAATGCCTATCAGAAAGACAGAAACATGCCCGCATATCGTTCCAAAACCTCGACCCACGGCCGCAACATGGCCGGTGCACGTGCCCTTTGGCGCGCAACTGGTGTCACCGATCAGGATTTTGGAAAACCGATCATCGCCGTGGTCAACAGCTTCACTCAATTTGTGCCCGGCCACGTCCACCTTAAAGACCTTGGACAGATGGTTGCGCGCGAAATAGAAAAACATGGAGGCATTGCCAAGGAATTTAACACCATCGCCGTTGATGATGGCATCGCCATGGGCCATGACGGTATGCTGTATAGCCTTCCAAGTCGCGAGATAATTTCTGACAGTGTTGAATATATGGTCAACGCGCACTGCGCTGACGCAATGGTTTGCATATCCAACTGTGATAAAATCACACCTGGGATGCTGTCTGCGAGCCTGCGGTTAAATATACCAACCGTTTTTGTATCCGGCGGGCCCATGGAAGCTGGACGAACAGACGGGGTAAACCACGGACTGGATCTGGTCGATGCCATTATCATGGGCGTTGATCCAAATGTGGATGATGCCACCGTTGAAAAAATTGAGCAGTCAGCCTGCCCGACCTGCGGATCATGTTCTGGCATGTTTACCGCAAACAGTATGAATTGCCTCACTGAAGCGCTCGGTCTTGCGCTTCCCGGTAACGGATCAGCGCTTGCAACGCACAGTGACCGTAAAGAGCTATTCTTAGGCGCCGCAAAGACAATCATGAATATTACAAAAGCGTATTATCAGGAAGACGACGAAAGTGTTCTTCCGCGCGCGGTCGCATCCTTCAAAGCCTTTGAAAATGCCATGACACTCGATATTGCTATGGGAGGATCAACCAATACGGTTTTGCATTTGCTCGCCGCGGCGTACGAAGCTGAATGCGACTTTACAATGGAAGATATTGACCGACTTTCAAAGAAAGTACCCAATATTTGTAAATTGGCACCCGCCTCCCAGGATTTCCATATGGAGGATGTCCACCGTGCCGGTGGCGTGATCGCGATATTGGGGGAGCTTGAAAAAGGCGGCTTTATTCACCGCGACTGCCCAACGGTTCAAAGAAGAACTCTTGGTGAAGTGATCGATTATTTTGATGTAAATCGAAGCCCGGCTGAGGATGTCATCGAATTTTACAAGGCCGCACCGGGCGGCGTGCGCACAACAGAAGCCTTCTCACAAAGCAAACGCTACAACACCCTCGATCTGGACCGGGAAGAAGGCTGTATCCGTTCTATAGAACATGCTTATTCTCAAGACGGCGGTCTGGCGGTACTAGAAGGAAACATTGCCCTTGATGGCTGCATTGTTAAATCCGCTGGCGTAGCGCAGGAAAACTTTACCTTCAAAGGGCCTGCCCGCGTCTATGAAAGTCAGGATAGTGCGGTCGAAGGCATCATTTCTGGTGATGTTAAAGCCGGTGAAGCCGTGGTAATTCGCTATGAAGGTCCGCGCGGCGGTCCGGGAATGCAGGAAATGCTTTATCCCACATCATACCTTAAATCAATGGGGCTGGGCACGGCTTGCGCCCTGATCACCGATGGTCGTTTTTCTGGCGGTACTTCTGGACTTTCCATTGGGCATGTGTCACCAGAAGCGGCATCGGGCGGCGCAATTGCTCTCATTAACAACGGTGATATTATCGAAGTCGATATTCCAAACCGGATCATTCGCGTCGAGATCAGTGACGCGGAACTGGAAAAACGCCGCGAAGCCATGACCGCGCGCGGTGCCGCCGCATGGAAACCAACAGAGGTTAGAACGCGGGTGGTTTCAAAAGCACTTAAAGCCTACGGCTTGATGGCCACATCAGCTGACAAAGGTGCTGTGCGCCAAATAGATCACCTTTAAAGGACAGAGTATGACCAAGAACGCTGAGTATCAATTCACCAAAGAGCTTTATGATGCTAAAGCTTCATTTGTAACCAACTTAGAATGTTCCATCACAGGAAAAGATGATTATAAAGCCGGCGAAATTCACGGCCTTTCAGAGGCTGGCAGACCACTTCTTGTGCGATATGACCTTGACGCCATAAAAAATAGCGTCACAAAAGAAGAAATAGAAGCACGCCCCGGTGGATTTTGGAAATACCGCGAATTTCTTCCGGTCAAGACAGGCGACGCCATGGTCAGCCTGGGTGAAGTGATGACGCCGCTTATCCCGCTTAAGTCCTCCGTGCCAGATGGCTGCGATGTGATCGTAAAGGACGAAGGCCGTCTGCCAACAGGATCGTTTAAAGCACGCGGTCTTGCCCTCGCGGTTGCCATGGCAAAAGAGCTCGGTCAAAATCATCTGGCCATGCCGACCAACGGTAACGCAGGTGCCGCACTTGCCGCCTATGCTACCTACGCCGGACTTAAGACGACCGTGCTCTGCCCCGACGACACACCAATTGTTAACATCCGTGAAATCGAACTCCAGGGCGGCGATACCTATACCGTAAATGGCTTGATCAATGATTGCGGCAAAATTGTTTTTGAAGGCAAGGAAGAAATGGGCTGGGCCGACATCTCAACCCTGAAAGAACCGTACCGGATCGAAGGCAAGAAAACCATGGGCCTTGAACTCGCAGAGCAGCTCGGCTGGGAAATGCCCGACGTGATATTTTACCCGACTGGCGGTGGTACTGGCCTCATCGGCATGTGGAAAGCCTTTGATGAGTTGGAAAAAATCGGCTGGATCGGAAGCAAACGCCCCAAGATGGTTGCCGTTCAAGCAGAGGGCTGCGCCCCTATTGTCAAAGCTTACGACGACGGCGAAGAGCATGCCCCGCTTTGGGAAGAAGCCTTTACCCATGCATGGGGTATTCGCGTTCCTATAGCTGTTGGTGACTTTTTGATCCTGCGCGCGGTGCGTGAAAGCGGCGGCTTTGCAATCGCCGTCAAAGAAAAACATATTTTTGACTGCCGCGACCGTGTCGCCAAGAAAGACGGCGTGCTACTCTGTCCGGAAGGGGCTGCGACATTCGCCGCTTGGGAAATGGCCCTTGAAAGCGGACAGGTGAGCAAAGATGATAAAATCATCCTCTTTAACTGTGCCACCGGACTTAAATACCCAATGCCGGAAACAAATCAGTTTCTTGATAAAGATCAGCCGATAGATTATTCACGGTTTAAGTAGTCGCAAATTTGACATGATTTAAACCTACCACTGAAGACAGTATTTTAAAGGAGAATTAAAATGAATAGCAAAAAGTTCCTCGGTATCATTCTGTTTAGTGTATTTGCTGTCTCAGCCTGTCAGGCACAGGAAAGAACTATCTGTCAAGGCCCCCTCATCACCATGAGCGCAACCGGTGAGATCGAAAGCATCCCGGATGTTGCCGAAGTTTCTCTTAATGTTAAAAGTCGTGCGAAAGATGAAACAGCAGCGCTTCAGGGCCTTTCCCAAAATATTGAAAAAATTATCGATGTGCTGGAAAACCTCGGTATCAAAGACGAGGACACGCGCACCGATAGTATCAACGTCTTTCCGGTTTATGATCAACGCAATCGTCAGGAAGTTTTGGCATATGAGGGCACAACGCGCGTTCATTTTAAAACATATGATCTGGATAAAATAACCGAACTTATGTCCGGCGTCATGGCTGGCAGCGATAATTTATTTTCAAACATCACCTACTCATCCACAGAAGTTGCATTTCTCGAGGACCAAGCAAGGGAAACCGCCTTTAAAAAAGCGCATCATAAAGCAGAGCTCTACGCCGATTTATCCGGAAACGATCTGGGAACCATCTGCACCATAACAGAAGGCAACGTCCAGGTTATGCCGCGCCGAGTGGATATGATGCGTCAGGAGAGCATGGCCATGAGCGCCGCACCAAAAGATGTTTCAATTCCGATCAAGCCGGGTAAGATTAAAACAACAGCCTATGTGACGCTGGTTTATACCCTTGAGAATTAAATCCGATCAAGTACGATAAAGCTATAATCGTGACTGTCTTTTTCGCCGGCTTTGTGGTCTTCGCGGGAATATTCTAGCCAGTCCTTTGGATCTAAATCCGGAAAGCTGGTATCGCCGTCAATGTCTGCGTGGATACGCGTTAGGTAAAGTCGGTCCGCTTCCGGCAAGCATAGCGCATAAATTTGAGCGCCGCCGATCACCATCACTTCTTTGAGCTTCTTGACCTCTGCCATGCTTCTTGCCACATCAAGGGCCATGTCGACACTATGGGCGGTGATTACACCTTCTACCGCGAAGCCGGTATCACGGGTAATGACGATATTGACGCGGCCGGGCAGTGGCTTACCGATGCTTTCAAATGTCTTGCGACCCATGATCACCGGTTTATCCATAGTCACTTTTTTAAAATACTGAAGATCCGATGATATCTTCCACGGCATATCATTGTCCTTGCCAATGATACCATTCTCGGCGACAGCAACGATGAGAGACGTTTTAATCATCAGACCGCGACCACCCCTTTGATATGGGGGTGAGCCTCATAATTTTGCAGCTCAAAATCTTCAAATTTGAAATCAAAAATATCTTTCACATCTGGATTTATCGCCATGGTCGGCAGTGGTTTTGGATCACGACTGAGTTGCAGATCTATTTGTTCCATATGATTCAGATAAAGATGTGCATCACCAAATGTATGCACAAAGTCGCCAATTTCAAGATCGCAGACCTGCGCAATCATCATATTAAGAAGAGCGTAAGACGCGATATTAAAAGGCACTCCAAGAAACACATCGGCACTTCTTTGATAAAGCTGACAACTGAGTTTACCATCGGCCACATAAAACTGAAACAGACAGTGACAAGGTGGCAAGGCCATATGATCCACGTCGGCCACGTTCCAGGCACTGACGATCAAGCGGCGACTATCGGGATTATTTTTGATCATATCTATAAGATTTGTAATCTGATCCACGGCCTCGCCAGTTGGGGTTGGCCATGAACGCCATTGGTGGCCGTAAACCGGACCAAGGTCGCCTTTTTCATCCGCCCACTCGTCCCAAATACGGACACCGTTATCTTGCAAATATTTGATATTGGTATCACCGGCAATAAACCACAACAGTTCATGAATGATTGATTTCAAATGGAGTTTCTTTGTCGTTACCATAGGAAAGCCATCGGCCAGATTAAAGCGCATCTGGTGACCAAATACACTTTTGGTGCCTGTGCCGGTGCGGTCGCCTTTGGTTGTGCCTTCATCGCGAATTCGCCGCGCGAGATCAAGATATTGTTTCATCGATACCCATCGTCATATTTCAAAATATTATACATAGATCGCACATTATTTTACTCAAATCTATTTAAATCTTAAGCATTAGTGCTTATATATAACTTGTCGGGCAACCGACTATGGCAATAAACTGATATATGGAATAAACGTATCGGACCCGGGGGCGGTACCCGGCGCCTCCACCATTAACTTAAGTCATTGATATATAGACTTTTATGGGGGCGAAATAGGATCGACGTGCGCAATAAAGATATGCCTTTTGCTCAGTATGACACCGCTGTGACGGGTCAAAATTTGTAAATGCAAACGATAATGAAGCATTTGCTGTAGCTGCCTAATAGGTTAGTTACGCGGGGTTCGGTAGGCACCTAGCAACAGAAGCCTACCACTTCTTTCCAATTCCGCCAGTTTTAATAGTTTGCAAAATGACTCGCCCCTTGGATAAGTTGCGGCTATAATTTGTTCCCATAAGAGTCGTATTATTATTAAGAGAAGCAAGAATAAAAATGTCGGATGGTATTATTAAGTATGATGAAATGGTTCAGGCGGCGCTGATCGGCGTGGTGCGTGATATCCTTAAAGATACACAAAAAAACGGTCTTCCTGGCGAACATCATTTTTATATCACATTTCAAACCACCCACCCTGGTGTAAAAATACCAACTTACCTTAGGGAACGATATGAAGAAGACATGACCATTGTCCTGCAAAATCAATTTTGGGATTTGCTAATTGATGATGAACATTTCGAAATTTCACTAAGTTTCAACCGCAATAAAGAACATCTGTACATCCCTTTTGATGCGCTGCTTGGTTTTTTTGACCCAAGTGTTGATTTCGGACTTCACTTTAACTCTGACGTTGAAGCAACCGTTGAAATTGCCGAAGCAGACGTCGTCGAGGACAGTACCCTGCAAGAAGTTCAGGACAGCAGTGCGGAAAAAGACAATGCCGAAAAAGACAACATTGTAACTCTGGATGCTTTCCGTAAGAAAAAATAAAGATCTAACTCTCTGGAACCCCATCAATGACATCCCCAAAATACACGGATATGTATGCTCAAAGTGAGAGCGATACCCAGTACCGCAAAATTACGTCCGACCACGTTTCAACTATCACCGTTGACGGACAAGAAATATTAAAAGTCGAAAGTGAAGGTCTTCGCCTGCTTACCGCTGAAGCCATGCGGGATATTTCCCATCTTCTGCGCACATCGCATTTGGAAAAACTGGCTAAAATACTTGATGATCCGGAAGCGTCCGACAATGACCGCTTCGTTGCCAAAGAGCTATTTAAAAATGCCAATATCGCCGCAGGCATGGTACTGCCAAGCTGCCAGGACACCGGGACCGGCATCATCATGGGTAAGAAAGGCCAAACGTCTGGACAGATG